>NZ_JBFTER010000111.1:0-16930 GCF_047229345.1 Cellulomonas jepli
ATCGACTGCGTCGGGCTGCAGTCCCACTTCAACCCGCAGAGCCCCGTCCCGGCCAACTACCAGACCACCCTGTCGTCCTTCGCCGCGCTCGGCGTCGACGTCCAGATCACCGAGCTCGACATCGAGGGCTCGGGGTCGCAGCAGGCCGAGAACTACCGCCGCGTCGTCAACGCCTGCCTCGCCGTCGCCCGCTGCACGGGCATCACGGTGTGGGGAGTCCGCGACACCGACTCCTGGCGCGCGTCGGGCACCCCGCTCCTCTTCGACGGGTCCGGCAACAAGAAGGCCGCCTACACCGCGACCCTCGACGCCCTCAACGGCGGCGACCCGGTCGACCCGACGCCCGACCCGACCCCGACCACGCCGCAGCCCACGGGCGGGACCGGGGCCTGCAAGGTCGTCTACGCCGCGCCGAGCCAGTGGCAGAGCGGCTTCACCGCGAACGTCCGCATCACCAACAACGGCCGGGCCGTCGACGGCTGGTCGCTGACGTGGACGTTCCCGGGCAACCAGACGGTGACGAACGCCTGGAACACCGTGGTGACGCAGAACGGTGCCCAGGTGACGGCCCGCAACGCCGGCTACAACGCACAGATCCCGGCGGGCGGCACCGTCGAGATCGGCTTCAACGGCTCCTTCAGCGGGAGCAACACGGCGCCCACGAGCTTCGCGCTCAACGGCGTGACCTGCACGGGGTGAGCACCCGACGCCGTCCCGGTCACGCAGCCCGCTGACGCGGACGACACGACCTGACGGCACCGCCGGCCACCGTCCGTCCCTCGCGGACGGTGGTGGCCGGCACCACCTCGTGGTCCACGGTCCCCGGCGCGGCTCCTCGCGCCGGGGACCACCCCTGAGGGACGTCGCAGCCGACCCACCGGCGCCGGTGGGCGCACGGAGAGAGGCACGCATGAGAAGCACAGCACGCCGCACACGGCGCACGGTCGTCGCGCTCGTCCTCACGGCCGCCACCGCGGTCGCCGGGCTCGTCCTCAGCGCACCGGCGCAGTCCGCGGCCGGCACCCGCACCGCGACAGGTGCGGCGCCGGCGCAGGTCGCGGGCGGCTGCTCGGTCGCCTACACCGCCCCGAGCCAGTGGCAGACCGGGTTCACCGCGAGCGTCCGGATCACGAACCACGGACCGGCCGTCGACGGGTGGACCCTCACCTGGACCTTCCCCGGCAACCAGACGGTGACGAACGCATGGAACGCCGTCGTGCAGCAGAGCGGTGCGCGGGTCACCGCGCGGAACGCGCCCTACAACGGGCGCCTCGCGACCGGCGGGACCGTGGACCTCGGCTTCAACGGCTCGTACAGCGGCAGCAACCCGGCGCCCACCGCCTTCGCGCTCGACGGGACGCCGTGCACCGGCCCGGGCCCGGTCGTCACACCGGCTCCCACCCCCACGCTCACGCCGACACCCACGGCCACCCCGACATCCACGGCCACCCCGACCGCCACCCCGACCCCGTCGGCCACGCCCACCCCGACGCCGACCGCGACTCCCCCGGCGGCCGCGCTGCCCTCGAGCTTCCGGTGGTCGTCGACCGGCGCGATCATCGCCCCGAAGCGGGACGCCACGCACAACCCGGTGGCCATCAAGGACCCGTCGGTCGTGTTCGCCGAGGGCCGGTGGCACGTGTTCGCGTCGGTCGTGGAGAACGGCGGCTACAACCTGGTCCACACGAGCTTCACCGACTGGTCACAGGCGTCGTCCGCGTCCCACTACTACCTCGACCGCTCGGCGATCGGCACCGGCTACCGGGCCGCCCCGCAGGTGTTCTGGTTCGCGCCGCACCAGCGCTGGTACCTCGTCTACCAGACCGGCGCCGGCGGCTCGTACTCGACGACGCGGACCATCTCCGACCCGTCGTCGTGGTCGGCCCCGAGGAACTTCTACGCCGAGCAGCCCGCGGTCATCCGGGACAACATCGGCGACGGCTACTGGGTCGACTTCTGGACCGTCTGCGACACCACGACGTGCTACCTGTTCTCGTCCGACGACAACGGTCACCTGTACCGCTCGGAGACGCCGCTCGCGAGCTTCCCGGGCGGGTTCACGAACACGGTGATCGCGATGGAGGACCCCGACCGGTACCGGCTCTTCGAGGCCTCGAACGTCTACAAGGTCGCCGGTCAGGACACCTGGCTGCTGGTGCACGAGGCGTTCGGCACGGACGGCAAGCGGTACTTCCGGTCGTGGACCGCGCCGTCGGTCGAGGGTCCGTGGGCGGCGCTCGCCGACACCGAGGCGAACCCGTTCGCCCGCGCGAGCAACGTGACGTTCCCGGGCGGCGCCTGGACCCGCGACATCAGCCACGGCGAGATGATCCGCTCGGGCACCGACCAGACGATGGAGATCAGCGCCTGCGACCTGCGCTACGCCTACCAGGGGATGGACCCCGCGTCGACGGCCGACTACAACGACCTGCCGTGGCGGATCGGGCTGCTGACGCAGACGAGCTCGGTCTGCTGACGACCGCGCCCGGTCGTCGGTGGCTGCCACCGGCGACCGGGCGGCGTCGTGACCTGCGGCACCCGCACCGCGCGATGGCTACTCCGCGCGATGGCTACTCCGCGCGGTGGCTACTCCGCGCGGTGGCTACTCCGCGCGCTCGGTGCCCGCGTGCGGCTCGGCGCTCGACGCCGCCTCGGGTGCGGGCACGGGCTTCGCCGGCGGGCGCGGCACGAGCTTCTGCAGCGCCTCCGCGTCGGCGTCGGTGACCGCGCTGGCCTCGACGTTCGCGGCGGTGACCGCCTCGATGACCTCGGCCCGGTGCACGCGCACCGAGCGCGGGGCGTCGATGCCGAGGCGCACGCCGTCGCTGCGCACCTCGATCACCGTCAGGACGATGTCGTCCCCGATGAGGAGGCGTTCGCCGACGCGACGGCTCAGGACCAGCATGCGAACGACCCTACCTGCCGGAGCCCGGGGCGCTCCTGCCGTGCGGCGGGTGTCGCGCCGTCAGTCCCAGCGCGCGTCGTCCCCGAGGTGCTGGCTCAGGGCCGCCGCCCACGCGACGCGCGTCGCGGGGATGCCGTCGATCCAGGCGACCGGGACGGGCAGGTCGAGGACCGTGCCGGGCTCGGTGGTCTCGAACAGGCCGCGCACCGCGAGCACGTCGACCGCCCGCTGCGAGCCGACCTCGCCGAGCCACCGCTCGCAGTCGCGGGCCTTGTCGCGCGCGTCGACGACGCCCCACACCTGGTCGGCGTCGAGCGCCGCGAGGATCGCGGCGGCGTGGGTGCGGTCGTCGGGCTCCGGCCCGACGCCGAGCACGACGAGCGCCACGTCCCCCGACTCCCCCGAGCGGGCGCGCCAGCGCTCGGCGGCGGCGGGGGTCGTGAGCCGCCGGCCACGCCCGGGCACGTGCTCGACCTCGCCCGCGAGCACGATGCCGGCCGGCGCCTGGCGGAGCCGCTCGGCGAGCTGGCCCGCGACGGTCATGGCGTCCTCGCCCCGCCCGACGACGACCACGACCGAGCCGCGCGTGCGCACGAGGTGCGGGGCGTCGGGCACGTGCGCGAGCAGCCCGGAGAGCGTCGCGGGGACGCCGGGCGGCAGGTCGGCGAGCAGGCGGTGCGGGACGCCGAGCCGGACGAGGGCCTCGCGGGAGCGCGCGGCACCCGCGCCGGGTGCGGCGTCGGGCACGAGCACGGCGGGTGCGGTGGGGGCCGCGGGGGGCTTGCTCAGCACGACGGGCGCGGCCGCGTCGTCCTCCGGGACCGCGGGCACGGCCGGCGGCGCGAGCGGCGAGAACACGCGCTCGGCGGGTGCCGGGACCTCGACGTCCGCGGGCAGCGGCTGCCCGCCCGCCATCGCCCGGACCTGCTCGAGCACCGAGGCGAACGACTCGGCGCCGGTCGAGACGCGCGGCGTGCCGTCGTCGGGCGCAGCGCCGGTCCCCTGCGCCGCGCCGGGCGCGGCACCCGCGCTCAGCGAGGCCGGGTCGTCGGCCTCGGCCGCCTCCGCGGCGGCGAGCAGCGCGTCGATCCCGACCGGACCTCCCGCTGCGGCCGTGGGCGGCTGGCGCAGCGCGCGCGGGCGGGGGCGCGGGGCCTCCGGGACCTCGACGGTCAGCTCGTAGCGCTCGCGCGCGAAGAAGCCCGCGACCCCGCCGGTGCGGATGCGCTCGGCGCGCACGATCCGGGCGGTGGGCCCGAACTCCTCGCGCACGTGCACCATGAGCTCGGCGAGGTCACCCCCCTCAAGAAGCAATCGCGTGGACACCGGTCACCACCCCGACGGTCTCGATCTGGATGCCGGCGCCGGTGACCTCGGAGTACGAGAGGACCGGGAGCCGCGGGAGGCCGAGCAGCACGAGGCGGCGCAGTGCCGGGCGCAGCGCGGGCGCGCACACCAGCACGACCGGGTTCCCGCTCGCCTCGGCGGCCGCGACGGCGTTGCCGAGCTGGGCGAGGATCGCGTCGAGGCGCGCCGGGTCGACGAGGACCTGGGACCCCGTGTCCGACGGCCGCAAGTTCTCCACGAGCGACTGCTCGAGGCCCGGGTCGAGCGTGATCACGCGCAGCGCGCCGCCCGCGGTGTACTGCGCGGTCAGCGCCGGGCCGAGCGCCCCGCGCGCCGCCTCGACGAGCTGCTCGGGGTCGGTCGTGACCTTCGCCCGCAGCGTGAGCGCCTCGTAGATGCGGGACAGGTCGCGGATCGCGACCTCCTCGGCGAGCAGGCCCTGCAGCACGCGCTGCACCTCGCCGAGCGACAGCAGCCCGGGCACGAGCTCGTCGACGACCGACGGGTTGACCTGCTTGACGCCCTCCGTCAGCACGCGCACGTCCTCGCGGCCGAGCAGGCGCGGGGCGTTCTGCGTGATGATCGCGCCGAGGTGCGTGATGAGCACGGACACGCGGTCGACGACCGTCGCGCCCGCCATCTCCGCGGCGTGCCGCAGCTCGGCGGGGACCCACTTGCCCGCGAGGCCGAAGACCGGCTCGACGACGCTCTGCCCCGGCAGCGACCCGAGGTCGTCGCCGAGCGCGAGCACGCGACCGCCGGGCGCCTCGCCGCGGCCGACCTCGACGCCCGCGATCCGCACGACGTACGTCGCGCGCGGCAGGTCCACCGAGTCGCGGGTGCGGACCGGCGGGACGACGATCCCGAGGTCCATCGCGATCTTGCGGCGCAAGCCCCGCACCCGCACGAGCAGGTCCTGGTCCGGGCCCGAGCCGACGAGGTCGACCAGGTCGGGGGCGAGCAGGATCTCGAGGGTGTGCACGCGCATCTGCTCGATGAGCTGCTCGGGGCTGTCCGCCGACGGCGCGACGGCCTCGGCGGCGACCTGGACCTCGCCCGCGGCGGCGTCGCGCTTCTCGGCGGCACCCAGACGCTGCGCGGCAATCAGGAGCGCGGCGCCCACGAGGACGAACGGCGGCTTGGGCATCCCCGGCAGGAGCGCGAGGCAGATCGCGCCGACGCCGGCGATGAGCAGCGCGGGCCGGCTCTGCAGCAGCTGCTTGGAGGCGACGGACCCGAGGTCGCCCTCGGCGGTCGCGCGGGTCACGACGATGCCGGTCGCGACCGAGAGCAGCAGCGCGGGGATCTGCGTGACGAGGCCGTCGCCGATCGTCAGGAGGCTGAACCGCTCGAGCGCCTCGGGCGCGGACATCCCCATCTGGACCATGCCGATGACGAAGCCGCCGACGAGGTTGATGACCGTGATGATGATGCCCGCGATCGCGTCGCCCTTGACGAACTTCGACCCACCGTCCATCGCGCCGTAGAAGTCGGCCTCGGCGGCCACGTCGGCGCGGCGCCGGCGGGCGGTGTCGTCGTCGATCAGGCCCGAGTTGAGGTCGGCGTCGATCGCCATCTGCTTGCCGGGCATCGCGTCGAGCGTGAACCGCGCACCGACCTCGGCGACGCGGCCCGCGCCGTTGGTGATGACGACGAACTGGATGACGACGAGGATCAGGAAGATCACGAGGCCGATGACGAGCGAGCCGCCGACCACGAAGTGCCCGAACGCGTCGATGACCGCGCCCGCGTAGCCGTCGCGCAGCACGAGGCGCGTGCTCGCGACGTTGAGCCCGAGCCGGAACAGCGTGAACACGAGGATGAGCGACGGGAACACCGAGAAGTCGAGCGGGCGGCGCACGTACATGCTCGTGAGCAGGATGACGAGCGACGCGGTGATGTTGACGGCGAGCAGCACGTCGAGCATCGCCGCGGGCAGCGGCACCACGAGCAGCAGGACGATGCCCACGACGCCCGCGGGCACCGCGAACTGGGTGATCGACCGGTTCTTCATGCGCTGACCTTCCGGGGTCATGAGGTCGCGTCCGCGGTCGCGGACGGACGGGGTTCGGGGGTCGACGGGCTCGTCGACGGGGCACGGCGGGCGGCGGCCCGGTGACGACGCGGGTCCGCGGCCTCGGGCGGCAGCTCGCTCGGTCCGGTGGGCAGCCGGTGCTGACCGAGCGCGGCGCCGCGCCGGCGCAGCGCCATGACGAACGCGAGGATGCGCGCGACGGCCGTGTACAGGTACTCGGGGACCTCCTGGCCGATCTCGCACGCGGCGTGCAGCGCACGGGCGAGCGGGATGTCCTCGACCATCGGGACGCGCTTGTCGGTCGCCTCGGCGCGGATGCGCGTCGCGACGGCCCCGGCGCCCTTGGCGACGACGCGCGGGGCGCCGGTGCCCGGCTCGTAGCGCAGGGCGACGGCGACGTGCGTCGGGTTGACGAGGACGACGTCCGCGTCGGCGACGGCCGCCATCATGCGGTTGCGGCTCATCGCCATCTGCTTGGAGCGGATCGCGCCCTTGAGGAGCGGGTCGCCCTCGGTGCGCTTGTTCTCGTCCTTGATCTCCTGCAGCGACATCCGCGTCTGCTTGCGGTTGCGCTTCATGACCACGATCACGTCGAGGACCGCGAGCGCGACGCCCGCCGCGATGCCACCGCGCAGGAGGTCGGTCACGCCGCCCTCGGCGACGCCGAGGAGCTGGCTCACGGAGAGCTGGCCGGAGCCCATCAGCACCGGGACGAGCGACTGGACGCCGGCGTAGAGCACGACGCCGACGACGGCGGTCTTGAGCAGCGTCTTGGCGCCCTGCCACAGCGACTGCCCCGACACCATGTTCTTGACGCCCTTGAACACGTTGAGCTGCTTCATGTGCACGGTGACCTTGCGCGGGTGGATCCCGCCCTGGCCCGCGGCGACGGCGATCGTGACGACGACGACGAGGGCGAAGATCGGCAGCAGGGTCGTGCCCAGGGACGCGCCCGCGTCCGCGAGCGCCTGCACCGCGAGCGCCGGCTCGGGGTTCGCGGCGACGTCCCGCACGGCCGTGAGCTGCGCGACGGCGGCGTCGCCCCCGCGCTCGAGCACCATCGGCAGCGCGACGGCGGCGGCGCCGAGCCCGACCCACGCGGACAGGTCCTGGGACCGGGAGAGCTGCCCCTTCCTGCGGACCTCCTTCATCCGCTGCGGGGTGGCCTTCTCGGTCTTCTCCCCGCCGTCCCCGCCGCTCATGCGGACACCCCGAGGACGGTGCGCACCGCGGTGGAGACGAGGCCCTCGATCTGCCCGGGCATCGCGAGGTACGCGAAGCCGGCGAACGTGACCGTCATCAAGATCTTGAGCGGGAAGCCCAGCGCGAACGCGTTGAGCGCCGGGGAGACGCGCGTGAGCAGCCCGAGCCCGACGTCGGTCAGGAAGAGGATCACGACGAGCGGGCCGGCGATCTGCAGCGACGCGAGGAACATCTGCGTGAGGCCCTCGGTCACCTGCTCGGCCATGACCGCGAGGTCCAGGGTGGCCCCGAGCGGCAGCGCGTCGAACGTGCGGACGAGTCCCGCGAGCACCATCTGGTAGCCGTTGGTCACGAACAGCAGCACGAGCGCCGTGAGCTGGTAGAGCCGCGCGAACTGCGCGCCGCTCGTCATCTGCATGGGGTCGAACGCCGCGGCCATCTGGAAGCCGCCGAACAGGTCGATCAGGTTGCCGGCCGACTGGACTGCGGAGAACACGAGCGCGACGAGGAACCCGAGCCCGCCGCCGATCACGACCTGCGCGACGAGCTCCCCGACGAACTGCGGCGTCGACGCGGGGGCTCCCCCGGCGGCCTCGAGGCGCGGGGTCACCGCGAGCGCGAGGCCGAGTGCGAGCATGACCTTGATCTGCGCGGGGATCGCCCGGTGCGCGAACGGCGGCGCGATCACGAGGAACGCGGCGATCCGCACGCCCGCGAGCATCGCCGTCTCGACGGTCGCGAGCGGCAGAGTCATCCCCAGCGGCTCCACGGCGTCAGCCGCCCAGCAGCGCGGGGATGCGCGCGTACAGGTCGTTCGTGAACGAGACGAGCTCGGAGATCATCCAGTGGCCCGAGACGAGCAGCGCGGCCGCGGCGGCGAGGGCCTTGGGCACGAAGCTGAGCGTGACCTCCTGGATCTGGGTGATCGACTGCAGGAGCGACACGATGAAGCCGACGACGAGGGCCGTGACCAGCACGGGCGCCGCGAGCTTGGCCGAGAGGACGAGGGCGTCGAGGCCGATGTCGAGGACGGCGTTTGTGTCCACGCTCAGCCCCCGCCCATGTACGAGCCGATGAGCGCGGTGACGACGAGACCCCAGCCGTCGACGAGCACGAAGAGCAGGAGCTTGAACGGCAGCGAGACCATGACGGGCGGCAGCATCATCATGCCCATCGACATCAGCGCCGCGGACACGACGATGTCGATCACGAGGAACGGCACGAAGACGACGAACCCGATGATGAACGCGGCCCGCAGCTCCGAGAGCATGAACGCCGGGATGAGCGTGAGCATCGGCACGGCCTCGGGGCTCTCCGGGTTGGGCTGGTCAGCGGCGCGCGTGATGAGCGCGAGGTCCGACTCCCGGGTGTGGTCGAGCATGAAGTCGCGCAGCGGGGCCGAGCCGACGTCGACGGCCTGCGTGAACGTGAGCTGGCCGGCGAGGTAGGGCTGGACGCCGAGCTCGTTCACGTCGCCGACGACCGGCGCCATGATGAACAGGCTGAGGAACAGCGCGAGCCCGGCGATGACCTGGTTGGGCGGGACGCCCTGCAGGCCCAGCGCGTTCCGGGTCAGGGCCAGGACGACGAAGATCTTGGTGAAGCTCGTCATCATGAGCAGCAGCGCGGGCACGACCGAGAGGAGCGTGATCGCGAGCAGGACGACGATCGAGCTGCTCGGCGTGCCGTTGACGCCGTTGATGTCGACCGAGACGGTGTCGCCCGCGGAGCCGCCCGGGTCGACCGGGGCCGTCGGGGCGGCCGGCTGCTCGGGCGGGAGCGGCGCGGCGTCCGCGGAGCCGGCGCCGACGAGCAGCAGCACGAGCGCGAGGGCCGCGACGAGCAGCAGCAGGACGGTGCGCCGGCGCGCGGGGGTCAGCGGCGCGGTGGCGGCGGCGGTGGCCGTCGTGGCGCGCGGGGCGGTCGGGTTCACCGGCGGACCGTGCGTTCCTGGAGCGAGGTGACGGCGCGGC
Organism: Cellulomonas jepli; assembly: GCF_047229345.1. Classification (NCBI taxonomy): domain Bacteria; kingdom Bacillati; phylum Actinomycetota; class Actinomycetes; order Micrococcales; family Cellulomonadaceae; genus Cellulomonas; species Cellulomonas jepli. Next base: position 9,464 of record NZ_JBFTER010000111.1, read on the forward strand.
GCCACGTCGCGGGCGACAGGATCGAGCCGTCGAGCGCGGACGCGGTCGCCTGCGTGGGGACGAGCGGCGCCGGGCGGTCGGCGGCGGCGGGCGCAGCCGTCCCCTGGGCCGGGGCGGTGCCTGCCTCGGCCACGTGCGCGGAGGCACCGGCGAGCAGGGCGTCGAGGTCGAGCGGCGCCGGCAGCACCGGCTCGTCGGCGGCGGGCGGCGCCACCGGGACGTCCACCTCGGACGGTGCGGCGAGCGGCGCGGCGGACGGGCGGCCCGCGCGGCGCGCCGCGACGAACGACGTCAGCGACGCGGGGAGCGTGGTCCCCGCGGGCCGCGTCGCGACCTCGCGGCCCGGCGCCGGCGTCGCGTCGAGCACCGGGGCGAGCTCGGTGAGCATCGTGACCTGCTGCTCGCCGTAGCCCAGCAGCAGCCGGCGGTTCCCGACCGCGAGCACCGCGACGCCCGCGTGCCGGCCGAGCGACTGCCGGCCGACGACCTGCAGCGACGGCCCCGCGGGCAGGCGGCGGCCCGGCGTCGCGCCGACCTTGCGCGCGACGACCCAGATCAGGCCGACGACGCAGAGGAGCGAGACCACCACGCGCAGCAGCAGCACGGGACCGTCGTCCATCAGAGGGTGCCCTGCTCGCCCGCGACGATCTCCGTGATCCGGATCCCGTAGTCCTCGTCGACGACGACGACCTCGCCGCGGGCGACGAGCCGGCCGTTGACCATGATGTCCGCCGGGCTGCCGGCGGCGCGGTCGAGCTCGAGCACCGCACCGGGCGTCAGCTCGAGGACCTGCCGCACGGGCAGCCGGGTCCGGCCGAGCTCGGCCGTGAGCGTCATCTCGACGTCGTAGAGCACGTGCATGCTGGCCCGCTGCGTGGGGACGCCCGGGACCTGCACGACGGCGCCCGGCTCGGCGCGCACGCGCAGTGCGAACCAGGCCTGCGCGACGCCGTCGCGCTCGAGGGCGAACAGCAGCGCGTCGTCCGCGACCGCGGTCCCGGCCGGCTCGGTGCGGGCCGAGTCGAGCACGCCGGCGCCGAGCACCGCGCACGCACCCTCGAGGGCCGGGCGCAGCGCGTCGGCGAGCGCGAGCGGCGCACCGCCCTCGGCGCCCGCGAGCAGCGCACCCGCGACGGCCTCCTCCGCGACGAGCACCAGGTCCGCGCTCGGCGAGCCGACGAACGACGCGACGACGGCGGTGGCCGTCGGGGCGGGTCCCGTGCCCGGGCGCGCCGGGACGGCCGTCAGCGGGACGGTCGCGGGCACGAGGCGGGCCACCGCGGTCGCCGCGGCGAGCGCGGTGTCGGTGAGCGTGGCGGTGGGGTTCATCAGTGGTTCTCCTCGACGGTGACGACCATGCAGGCGAGCCGGGAACCGTTGTTCCCGGCCGCGGCTCGTGCGAGCACGACCCCGTCGACGACCACGTCCAGCGGCTTCGTCGTGGGGTGGGACAGGGGCAGGACCTCGCCGACCGTGAGGGCGAGGACGTCGCGCGGGCTGACGACGACGGGCGCGAAGCGCACCGACACGTCGACCGGCACCTCCTGCACCGCGGCGTCGAGCTCGACGAGGGCGAGGGCGTGCGCGCGGCGCTCGTCGGCGGACCGGGAGTCCGTGCCCTCGCTCGCCCGCATCGACGCGAGCAGCAGCTCGGCGGGGAGCATGAAGGTCGCGGTGTCCTCGCGCTCGCCCGACGTGAGCGTGAACGTCGCCACGAGCACCGAGTCGGACGCGCCGACGGCCTGGACGAACTGGGGGTTGTACTGCACGGAGCGGACGCTCACGTCGAGCGGCATGAGCGCGGCGAACGCGTAGGACAGGTCGCCGAGCGCGTGCTGCAGCAGGTCGCGGACGAGCATGAGCTCGATCTCGGTGAGCTCGCGCCCCTCGCGCTCGTCGCCGACGCCGTTGCCGCCGAGCAGGTAGTCGATCCACACCATGAGCGCGCTCACGGGCATCTGGACGACGGCCGTCTGGCGCGTCTGCTCGACCGTGCACAGGACCATCGCGGTCGAGGCCGGGAGCGCGCGCACGTACTCGTCGTAGGAGTGCAGGGTGACGCCGTCGAACGTGACGCCGGACATGACCCGCAGGCGCGCGGTGAGCTGCGTGCCCCACTGGCGGGCGAACGTCTCGAACGCCATCTCGAGCACCCGGGCGTGCTCGCGGGCGAGCGTCGTCGGCCGGCGGAAGTCGTACGCCTCGGGCTCGTGCGTGCGGTTGCGCCGCTGCGCAGGGCGCACGGAGGTGGCTGGGGTGTCCTGGACCGTCACGAGAGCACTCATCGGCGGTCCGCGCCGGGATGTGAGGAACTCAGTAGGCCGGCTGGGTGAACGTCTCCGCCCACGGCCCGTCATGGGCCGACGCGTGCGGCGGAGCGGTGCGGCGCCCTCCATGGCGCCCCGAACGACCCGGCTGTGGCAGCCGGTGGCAGCAGCGGTGCTACTGCGTGACGTAGTTCGTCAGGTAGAGGTCCATCACCTCCCCGTGGTAGGCCTCCTCGATCTCGGCGAGCAGCTCGGCCTTGAGCGCGTCGCGGGTCGCGGGGTCGGAGACGGCCGCCATGTCACGGCCGGAGAACTTGGCGATCATGAGGTCGACCGCCTTGGACGGGTCCGGCTCGCCGTGCCCGCCCGCCTCGGCCGTCATCTGCAGGCCGAGGCCGATGCGCAGGTAGTGGCCCGCGGCGAGGTTGACGCTGATCGGCTCGACCGTGAGGACCGCCCCGGGCTCCGGCTCGGGCTCGGCGTGGGCCTCCCCCTCGGCGGCGTGGCCGGGACCCAGGAGGAAGTACCAGGCGGCCCCGCCGCCGAGCACGAGCACCGCCGCGAGCACGACGATCAGGAGCTTCTTCTTGCTCTTGGGCGCGGCCTCCTCCTCGGCGGGCGCCGCGGACTTGGCGCCGATCTTGCCGCTGGGGTTCTTAGGCGCGATCTTCCCGGGGGACGACACGACACGCTGCTCGATGGGCATCTCTACCCCTCCGTTCCGAGGACGGCCGGCAGGAGGTTGCGGACCTGCTCCGGCGCGCTGCTGAGGATGACGAGGTCGACGCGGCGGTTCGCCGCGAGCGCCTCCGGGCTGTCTCCCGCGACGAGCGGGCGGGCGTCGCCGAAGCCGACGGCCATGATGCGGTTGCCGGGCATGCCGTCGGCCTCGACGAGGTGCCGGAGCACCTGCGTCGCGCGGTCCGACGACAGCTCCCAGTTGGTCGGGTACCGGCCCGAGACGGGCACGGTGTTCGCGTGCCCCTCGACCGACACGTTCTCCGGGATCGCGACGAGCGTCGGGCCCGAGACGTCGAGCACGCGGGCTGCGGTCGGCGTGAGCACCGCGCTCGCCGCCGCGAAGAACACGTCGTCGGCGACGAGGCCCATGACGAGGCCCCGCTCGTTGATGCGGAACCGGACGGTGTCCCCGAGGCCGTTCGCCGCGAGCTGCGCGGCGAGCTGGTCGCGCAGGCCCTGGAGCCGGGCGGCCTCCTGCTGCGCCGCCGCGAGCACCTCGGGGTCGACGCCCGGCGGGTCCGGGTCCGCGGCGACCCGCGGGGGCGACGGGTTGGCGCCCTGCTGGCCGAGGCCCGCGTCGGCGTTCACCATCCCGGCGGTCCCCTCGGCGGCCGACGTCTTCGGCTCGATGCTCTGGCCGTCGAGCGTGCCCGACGTGCCGTCGAGGATCGACGGGTTCGAGTTCGTGTTGAAGCCCGCCGCGAGGGAGTCGCGCAGCGCGACGTACTTCTGCTGGTCGACCTGGCTGATCGCGAACAGCACGATGAACAGCGCCATGAGGACCGTGATCATGTCGGAGTAGCTCACGAGCCAGCGCTCGTGGTTGACGTGCTCCTCCTCGTGGCCGCCCTTGTGCCTCCGCCGGGGCGCGCTCTTCGTGGCGTGCGCGCTCGAGCCCTGGCTCGACGTCCCGCCCTTCGGGCGCGTCGCGGCGGGGGCGCTCACGCCGCTGCCTCGGCCGGGGCCTGCTCGGGCAGGAGGCTGCGCAGACGCTCGCCGACGAGCCGCGGGTTCGCGCCGGCCTGGACCGCGAGGAGCCCCTCGACGGTGACCTCCATCTGCGTGCACTCGAGGTCCGAGATGCGCTTGATGCGGGCACCGATCGGCAGCCACACGACGTTCGCCGAGAGGATGCCCCACAGCGTCGCGACGAACGCCGCGGCGATCGAGTGGCCCAGCGAGGCCGGGTCGGACAGGTTCTCGAGCACGTGCACGAGCGAGATGACCGTGCCGATGATGCCGATGGTCGGCGCGTAGCCGCCCATGTCGGCGAAGTACTTGGCGTGCACGCGGTCCGCGGTGCGCTTCGTCGCGATCCTGTCGTCGAGGATCGTGCGCAGGTCCTCGGGGTCCGTGCCGTCGATCGCGGCCTGGAGCCCGCTGCGCAGGAACTGGTCGTCGATGTCGCGGGCGGCGTCCTCGAGCGCGAGCAGCCCCTCGCGGCGCGCCCGGTCGGCCAGGTCGACGATCGTGTCGACCGCGGCGGACGGGTCCGGCGCCTTGCTGCGCATCGCGCGCGGCACGGCCTTGAACGACGAGACGACGTCCTTCATGGTGTGGCCGGCGACGCCGACGCCGATCGTGCCGACCCAGACGAGCAGGAGCGGCGCGGGCAGGAAGATCGACATCGGGTCGGCGCCCTCGAGGAGCAGCGCGCCGAAGATCGCGACGAACGCGACGACGATGCCGATGAGACCGGCGGGATCCATCAGCGGTTCCCCCTCGGGCGGATGGGGACGGGCTGCGCGAGCGGCGCGTCGTGCGCACCCGTGCGCGGCGACGGGGTCGCGGTGCGCGAGCCGACCTCGTGGAGCGGCGCGTGGGTGGCGTCCGCGGCGGGGCCGGCGTGCAGGTCCTGCGCACGGGCCAGGAGCTGGGCGCGGTGCTCGCGGATCGACTCGATGACCTCGGTCATCGACTCCTCGACGATGTACTTGGTGCCGTCGATGAGCGTGAGGATGGTGTCCGGTGCGCTGTCGATGCGCAGCAGCAGGTCGGGGTTCACCCCGAACTGAGGCCCGTTGAGGCGCGTCACGACGATCACAGCCACCATCCCTGGTTCTTCTCGACGGGCCCGTCCATGAGCCCTGCGTCTGTCCTGCTCCTGCACTGATCGGCACGTTCGCCGTGCTTGTGAGCCGTCGCGGTCACGTTGAGCCCCCTCGTGCGGGTGGAACCGCTGGTCATGGCGCCGGACGCGTGTCCGACTCGTGCGCGCGGCCCGGGACCCGCCCGCCCGGAGGTCCGGGACGGGCGGGCACGGGCCGCGTGGGGCCGGACGGCGCCGGCCGGGTGCTCGGGTGCGTCAGCGCTTGAGGTTGACGAGCTCCTGGAGCAGCTCGTCGGACGTCGTGATGACGCGCGAGTTCGCCTGGAAGCCGCGCTGGGCGACGATGAGGTTGGTGAACTCGCTCGACAGGTCGACGTTCGACATCTCGAGCGCGCCGCCCGCGAGGCTGCCCTTGCCGCCGGTGCCCGCGGCACCGATCTGCGCGTCGCCCGAGTTGACGCTCGTGCGGTACAGCGAGCCGCCCGCCTTGGACAGGCCGGCCGGGTTGGTGAAGCTGCCCATCGCGAGCTTGCCGATGGCCTGCTTGAGCCCGTTGCTGAACGAGCCCGTGATCGTGCCGTCGGCGGCGAGCGCGAACGACTCGAGCGTCCCGGCGGCGTAGCCGTCCTGGCTCTTCTTGGCGATCGTGTCGACCCCCGCGAAGCCCGTGACGGTGCTCAGGTCCACCGTGACCGCGCCGACCGCGAACGCCGTCGGGGAGGTGAGCGCGCCCGTGGTGGCGTCGAAGACGAGCGGCGTCGTCGGGTACGTCGCGGTGCCGTCGGTCGCGGACATCGTCCAGCCGGCCGCGCCCTTGGTGAACGTGAGCGCGAGCTCGCGCTGGTTGCCCGTCTCGTCGAACAGCTGCACGACGCGCTCCATCGACGTGCCCACCGCGGCGTCGGCCTTGAGGTTGCCGCCGAAGACCGCCTCGGTCGACGCGTTGGCCTCCATGAGCCGGCCCGCGGGCACGCTCAGGTCGCTCACGGGGCCGTTGGTGTCGATCGCGCCGCCGGGGCCGGCGAGCCAGCCCTGCACGAGCGCACCCTCGCCGGGGAGCACCATCTGGCCGGTCGCGTCGAAGTCGAACGACCCGGCGCGCGTGTAGAACGTCTCGGCGCCCTTGCGGACCATGAAGAAGCCGTCGCCCTGGATCATCATGTCGGTGCTGCGGCCCGTGAGCTGCGAGGCGCCCTGCGTGAAGTTCGTGGTGATGCCGGCGACCTTGACGCCGAGGCCGACCTGCGCCGGGTTGGTGCCACCGTTGCCGGCCTGCGCGCCGCCGGCGTTCTGCACGACCTGGCTCAGCGTGTCCTGGAACTGCACCTGCGAGGCCTTGAAGCCGGTGGTGTTGACGTTGGCGATGTTGTTGCCGGTCACGTCGAGCATCGTCTGGTGGCTGCGGAGGCCCGAGATGCCGGAGAAGAGCGAGCGGAGCATGGGAGGTCCTTTTCGGTGGTGGGTACGACGCTCGCGCGTCAGGAGGCCGGGGTGGTCGGGGTCGTCACCGTGGGTGCGGTGACGCTCGCGACCGAGTCGAGGGGGACCTCCATGTCCCCCACCTTCACTGCGGGTACGGCGCCGGCGTAGGAGACGGCCGAGACGGTGCCCGTCGCCACCTTCCCGTCGGCGCCGGTGTACGTGACGTCCTTGCCGACGAGGTTCGCGGCGGCCATGCGCATCTGCAGCGAGAAGCTCTCGCGCGAGGTCGTGGTGAGCTCGATCAGCTGCTCCATCGTCGTCATCTGCGTGGTCTGGGCCATGAGGTCCGAGCTGTCCATCGGCGAGCTCGGGTCCTGGTTGCGCAGTTGCGTGGTGAGGAGCTGCAGGAAGGCCTGCTTGTCGAGCTCCTTGGTCGCGGCCTTGGCCGGCGGCGTGGCGCCCGCGGCAGTCGCTCCGTAGGCGGAGGACACGTCGATCGTCATGGTGCTCCCTGGTCAGGCGAGGAGGTCGAGCGTGCCGGCCGGGTTGGCGGGCGACGCGGGTCGGGCCGGGACGTCGGAGGCGGCGCCGGGCGCCGGGTCGGAGGTGGACCGGGTGCCGGCGCCACGCGCGGCGAGCGCGTCGCGGCGGGCGTCGTCCTGCGCGCCGGCCTGCTGACCGGCGTCGCGCGAGCCGAGCTCGAGGTCGGCGTCCAGGCCGGCCGAGGCGAGGTCCCGGCGCAGGTCGGCGAGGGAGGCCTTGAGCGCCTCGCGGGCCTGGTCGGTTGCGCCGAGCAGCTCGATGCGGACCGCGTCGGGCGTGATGTGGGCGACGACGCGGACCGGCCCGAAGTGCTCCGGGTCGACCGCGAGCGTGAGCAGGTGCTGCCCGGCCCCGAGGCCGCGCACCGAGGCCAGCCGCGCGCCGAGCTGCTCGGCGAGCGGGACCTGCGGGGCGGGCGCCGGGGCTGCCTGCTCGGCACCGCGC
>NZ_JBFTER010000112.1:0-16433 GCF_047229345.1 Cellulomonas jepli
CCCCGGGCGCACGGCCGCCGGCGCCCGCGACGCTGCCCGGGGACGAGGCGTCGCCGGCCGGCAGCCGGTCGTCGAGCCAGCCGAGCACGGCTGCCGCGTGGTCGACGTCCTCCGCGACCAGGTGGCCCGCGCGCTCGAAGCGGTGCACGTCGGCGTGCGGCAGCCGTTCCTGCAGGTCGTCGAGGTAGCGGTCGCGGAACACGGGGTCCCGCGCGCCCCACAGCACGAGCGCGGGCACGTCGAGCGCGCTGACGCCCGCGGCGACGCGGTCGAGCTCCGCAGCGCTCCCGTGCGTCGCGTCGGCGGGGATGTCCGCGACGAAGCCCTCGATCCCGCCGCGGCGCTCGGCACGCCGGTACGGCGCCCGGTACCCGGCACGGACGGCTGCGTCGAGCGGCGGGTGCGCGAGCGCGAGCGTCGTGTCGAGGAACGCGGTCGTGCGCCGGGTCGACGACGCCAGCACGCCGCGCCGCAGCGCGAGCCGCAGCGGCGCCGGCACCGGCGTCCCGGCGGGCTGGTGGACCGCGGTGTTGAGGACGGCGACCCCCGCGAGCAGGTCCGGGTGGTTGACGGCCCAGCCGAGCGAGACGACGCCGCCCCAGTCGTGCCCGAGCGTCACCACCGGCCCGCTCAGGCCGAGCGCGTCGGTGAGGTCGCCCAGGTCCCTGACCCGGCGGGCGAGCGGCCGGTGCTCGCCGGTCCGCTCGGAGAAGCCCATGTCGAGCTGGTCGACCGCGACGACGCGCCACGCGGGCCGCCCGGCCTCCGCGGCCTCGGTCGCCGCAGCGACGAGCCGCCGCCAGAGATAGGACCAGGTGGGGTTCCCGTGCACGGCGAGGACCGTCCCGACCGGCGCGGTCCCGCGCTCGTCGAGGCGGGGCCCGTTGTCGAGGACGTGCCACGTCCGCACAGGGCCGTCGGCCGCGGGCGTCGTCTGCACGGCGGTCACGAGCCGGGAGAACCCGGCATCGAGGCCGGCGAGCCCGCGCGGCGGGAGGGATGCCGGGGCGGTCCGCCCCGGCGCACCCGGGGACGTCACCAGGCGATCTCCATCATCGCCGTGTTGAGCCCCGAGCCGACCCCCATGAGCAGCAGCCGGTCGCCGGGCTCGAGCGAGGACGCCTCGTGCGCGAGCGTGATCGGGATCGACGCCGGGCCGACGTTGCCGAACCGGCCGTACGTCGTCGGGATCCGCGAGCGGTCCAGCCCGGCGGCCTTGACGATCGCCTTGGTGTGCACGTCGGACACCTGGTGGAGGATGTAGCGGTCCATCGCGGCCCAGTCCCACTCGTGCCGGGCCTCGGTCCACGCCGCGAGGACGAGCTCCATGCCGCCCTCGAGCAGCGCGCGAGTGTCGGTGTACATGCCCTCGACGCTCCCGACGCACACGTCGTGGAACTGCGTCGCGGCGCGCGTGACGCCGCCGAGGATCCGGTGCCCCTCGGGGTGGGCGTCGGCCGGCCCGACGACGGCGGCCGCCGCACCGGAGCCGAGCGTGAGGCTCGCGAACTCCTGCATGAAGTCCGCGCGCGTGATGTCGTCGCCGACCAGCCGCTCGATCGTGTTGTCCTGGATCTCGTCGGCGTCCTCGCCCGCGACGACGACGGCGTACTTGATCTGCCCGGCGTCGATGAGCTGCGCCGCGAGGTTCATGCCGTTCACGAAGCCGAGGCACGCGTTCGCGATGTCGAAGTTCACGGCCGACGACGGCAGCCCGAGCCCGTGGTGGATGCGGACGGCGACGGACGGTTCGAGGTGCTTGCGGGTGACGGAGGTGTTGACCAGGAGACCGACCTCGCGCCGGTCGATCCCCGACTCCGCCAGGGCCTTCTCCGCGGCGGCCACGGCGGCACCGTCGAACGTCTGCCCGTCGGCCCAGTTGCGCCGCTCGTGCACGCCCGCGACCCGCTGGAGCAGGCCCCGCGGGAGCCGCAGGCGCTTGAGCGCGGGGGCCAGGCGACGGTCGATGTCCGCGGACGTCGTCACGCGGTCGGGCGTCGTCGAGGCGAGGGAGAGGAGAGCGGCGTTGCGGTGCCGTGAGGTCGCGTTGCCGCTCACTGCTCACCTCGCGTTCGTCTGTTCGCCTACGGGTCGGACCTGCGCCATCGTCGCACTCCCCGTGCGAGCCCGCGCGCGCACGGGCGCAGGTGGACCCCTCGGGGAAGGTGACGTTCGCCTCTCGGGGCACGCGCGGCCGCACCGGCGGAGGTCCCCCGGCGGTGCCGGAGGGCGTCAGGCGGAGACCGCGAGCTCCTCGGTGCGCGCCCCGCGGCTGCGCTCGTCGCGCCCCGGCGTCAGGTCGTCGTCCATCGTCGTCAGCACGAGCTCGAGCGTCTCCTCGTCGATGACGTAGACGGCACGCTGCCCGCAGCCGCAGACGAGCTCGCCGTCGTCGTAGTAGGTGCACGCGTGGGTCCGGTTGCTGGCCATGCTCCGACGGTAGACGCGCCCACCGACACGGCCCGCGCCGACACGCCCGGGCGGGCGACCCCCGCGGTGGTCCCGGGCCGCGAGGTCGCCGCGACGGCCGGTCAGTCCTGCGGGATCGTCGCGACGGCGGCGCGCAGCCCGGGCAGCAGCGTGTCCAGGTACGCGGCGGTGTCCTCCCAGCCCTCGACGGCGTGGCAGGGGACGCCGAGCGCCTTGACCGGGTAGTCGTTGCCGTCCTCGTCGAGGCGGTCGCCGACGAAGAGCATCTCCTGCAGGTCGATCCCGGTCATTTCCGCGAGCCGCGTCATGCCGTACGCCTTGTCGATGCCCTTGCGCGTGATGTCGACCGACGTCGAGCCGCCCGAGCGCACCTCGAGGTCCGGGAGCAGCGCCGCGACGGCCTCACGCAGCGAGGACTTCTTGGAGCCGGTGGGGTCCCACGCCGACTTCGCGGCGACGGGCGCGGCCTGGCCGAGCGCCGAGAAGGTGATCTGGCTGCCGCGGTCCTCGAGGATCGGGCCCCACGTCTCGGTCTCCCAGAGCCCCAGCTCCCTGGCCTGGCCCTCGACCGCGGCGAGCGCGCGCTGCTTCTCGTCCTCGGTGAGGTTCTGGGCGTACACCTGGTCCCACGCCGCGCCGGTGTGGCGGTAGTACTGCGTGCCGCAGGTGGGCATGAGGTGCAGGCGCGCGAGCGCCGCGGGGTCCGCGCCGGTCAGCCGGTCGACGACCTGCATCTGGAACTGGCCGAACTGGCCGCCCGAGATGATGCAGACCTCGACGACGTCGAGCAGCTCCAGGAGCAGCCCCGCCATGCGCGGGTCGAGCGGGGACTTCGACGGGGCCAGGGTGTCGTCCAGGTCGAACGCGACGAGGCGGGGTGCGCGGGACAGGGGACCCTCCGAGGGCGGGAGCGGGCGGGGGAGCGCAGCGCGCTGCCACCCGGGGTGCACGTGGACGCCCCATCCTCCCAGAGTCCGGGGGCCGCGTCGCCCACCGGTCCGGGTGCCGCTCAGCGCGCGCGGACGAGCTCCCGCTGGGTCGGCACCGAGGCGGGGCGCACGTCGGCGGCGACGGTGGACCGGCCGACCGTCACGTGCTCGCCGATCGGCACGACCGAGTGCATGACCGTCTCGTCGTACACGTGCACCAGGTTGTACGCCTGGGCGCCGTCGCGGCCGCGCGTCCCGCGGTCGGGCGTCCGCAGGTCCTGGGTGTAGCAGGTGGCCGACGCGACCGACACCGGGATGCCCGCGAACGTCGCCGACGTCGAGTAGTGCAGGTGCCCGGCGAGGATGCCGCGGACGTCGGAGCCGCGCAGCACGTCGGCGAGCGGCTCCTGGTCGCGTAGCTCGACCGCGACCGCGAGGTCCTGCAGGCACGGGACCGGGGGGTGGTGCATGAGCAGCAGCGAGCCCTCCGGCGCCGGCTCGGCGAGGACGTCCGCGAGCCACGAGAGCTGCACGGGAGTGACCTCGCCGTGGTGGAAGCCGGGCACGGACGAGTCCAGCACGACGACGCGCAGGCCGCCGAGGTGCAGCACGTGGTCGTACGGCGCGTCGGACGGGGCCTCGTCGGTCAGCTCCCGCCGCAGCGTCGCCCGGTCGTCGTGGTTGCCCATGGCCCACACGACGCGCGCGCCCATCCGGCGGGCGGCCGGCTCGACGACCTCGCGCAGGCTGCGGTACGCCTCGGGGTCCCCGACGTCCGCGAGGTCCCCCGTGAACAGGAGCGCCTCGGGGGCCGCGCCGGAGTGCTCGAGGCCCGCGAGGAGCTCCGCGAGGTGCGCGCGCGAGTCCGCGACGCCGTACAGCAGCGGGTCGCGGGGCGAGACGAAGTGCGTGTCGCTGAAGTGGGCGATGACGTGCCGGGCCTGGGGGCGGCCCGCCTGCTTCGGGGTCATGACGCTTCTTCTCACCGGGGACGACGGTCGGACGGTCAGCTCCATCCGACCGTTCCAGCATGAACGATGGTCGAACGCGCGGCACCCGGGGTGAGGCGCGCCGCTGTCCATCCCGATCGGTCACCCGTCCGGGGTCCTGAGGCGCCGGCACCCGGCCCGCACGTGGCCGGCCGGCGCCTCAGGTCCCGGCGTCAGGCGTCGGGGTCCTCCCACGGCGCGACGACCGGGAAGTACCGGTCGAGGAAGTCCCGGACCGCGCGGGCCCGGACGTCCTCGTCGATCTCCGGGAAGCTGCCGTCGTTGAGGCAGAACATGTCCGTCGAGCGCTTCGCGAGCAGCGACTTCATCGCCTCGAGCCCCGCGCGCGACGTCGTGTCGACGTACTTCGTGCGGGCCGTCGTCTGCACCGCGCGCCCGCTCATCAGCGCGTAGTAGTGGTAGAGCGAGTTGGTCACCGAGATGTCCGTCGCGGAACGGAACCGGCTCGCGGCGGTCGCGGCGAACTGGTCGGCGAACTCGCGCTCCATCTCGTCGAGCACGCTGCGCCGCAGCGGTGCCGCCGAGTGCTCCAGGTGCCGGGTCGTCAGGCGCCCGAACCGCTCGAGCAGCAGCGCCCGGTTGACGCGGGCGGCGTTCTCGAAGCCGCTGCGGCGGGGGTCGTTGCCGCCCAGGCCGATGCGCGTCGTCGCCTCGACGAACTTTGTGACGCCGCCCGGGGAGAAGAACAGGTCCGGGGTGATCGGCCGGCCGAAGAACATGTCGTCGTTCGAGTACAGGAAGTGCTCGGCGAGCCCGGGGATGTGGTGCAGCTGGGCCTCGACCGCGTGCGAGTTGTGCGTCGGGAGGACCGAGGGGTCGGCGAAGAACTCCTCGCTGCGCACGAACGTCACGCCCGGGTGGTCCGCGAGCCACGCCGGCTTCGGGGAGTCCGTCGCGACGAAGATCCGCCGGACCCACGGCGCGAACATGTGCACCGAGCGCAGCGCGTAGCGCAGCTCGTCGACGTGCCGGTAGCGCGCCGGGGCGTCGTCGCCCTCGCCGACCACGTAGCTCTTCATGCGGGCCGCGCGGGCCTTCTGGAACGCGGTGGACGTCCCGTCGACCCACGAGAACACCATGTCGATCTCGAACGGCAGGTCCGACGCGTGGTCGGTGAACATGTGCTCGATGGTCGACCACGTGCGTCCGTAGCGCTCGACCGTGCCGCGCGTGACCTCGTCGACGTGCACGGTGCGGCGCGTCAGCGAGTTCTCGACGGGCAGCACGACCTCGTCGGGCCCGTGCTGCCACAGCTCGACCTGGACGGCCTGGTCGGCGCCGTACCGCAGGCCGCCGAGGGGCTCGATGCGCGGCCGGAACAGCCGCAGCACCCGGGCCTTGGGCGTCGCGTGCAGGCCGCCGGTCGCCACGAGGCGGGCCCTGGGCTTCGTCGCGTCCGCGGCGCGCACGTAGAACGGCTCGTCGGCGCACGCCCGCGTGAGCGCGTCGCGCAGCGCGGACCGGTCCGCCCAGTCGACGGCGATCACCGGGCGGGCACCGTTGCCGCGCACGAGGAGGTGGTCGACGCCCGCGGCGGAGAGGGCCTCGCGCACGAACAGCAGGTCCGCGACCGTCGCCTCGTGCGGCGTGAGCGTGCGGTTCTCGAGCGTGTACCTGCCCTTGACGAGCAGGACGTCGTCGCGCTGGAGCAGGTGCGCTCCCGGCTCGGGGGCCGGGGCGAGCGTCGTGCTCGTGGTCGGGGGGGCGGCGTAGGCGGCGAGGTCCGCAGGCAAGGTGGTGATGGCGGTTCCCAGGTGGTCGACGGTGGGACGGCGCCGGTGCACCTCGCGCGGAGGACGCGCAGAGCGTGCTGCAGCGTCGTCGGGGGGCAGTGCGCAGAGCGTACGCCGTCCGGGCGACCCCGGCGAGAGATCTGCCGGACATCTGCGGTCGGTACCCTCACCGCCCTGACCTCGACGGAAGGGGTGACCGTGCCGGACCCGACCCGCCCGCGCGTGCTCCAGCCCGGCGCCGGCCCGGTGCGCGGCGCCCACCACCTGCCCACCGACGCCGCGACGGCGCTCTGGGGGCGCCTGCCGTGCGCCGCCGACGAGCCCGTGCTGACGGTCGACCCGGGCACCGAGGTGACGATCGACACGCTGAGCCACGAGGGTCTGCTCGAGGACCAGGGGCGCGATCCCGTCGCGTTCTTCGCCTCGCACGGCGTGCACCGCGACGACGTGCTGACCGACGCCGTCGCGCTCGCCGCGTCCGCGCACCCGCGCGACCCCGCGGCCGACGGCCCGCACGTCGTGACCGGGCCGGTGCACGTGCGCGGGGCGGAGCCGGGGGACCTCCTCGCGATGACGCTCGTCGAGGCGCTCCCGCGCGTGCCGTACGGCGTGATCTCGAACCGGCACGGACGTGGCGCGCTGCCGGGGGAGTACCCGCGCGGGGCGGTGGACGTGAGCGTGTTCGCGGGCGTCGAGACCGTCGACGGGACGGACACCGGGGTCATGGCGCGCACCGCGGGCGGTCCGCCCGACGTCCGGTTCCCGCTCGCGCCGTTCCTCGGGATCATGGGCGTCGCGGTCGCCGGCGACGAGCGCCCGCACTCCGTGCCGCCCGGGGCGCACGGCGGCAACCTCGACATCAACCTGCTCACCGTCGGCAGCACGCTCTACCTCCCCGTCCAGGTGCCCGGCGCGCTCGCGTACGTCGGCGACCCGCACCTCGCGCAGGGCGACGGCGAGGTCGCGCTCACGGCCCTCGAGGCGTCGCTGCGCGTGACCGTCCGGTTCGACGTGGTGCCCGCGGCCGAGGCGCTCGCGCGGTTCGGGCCGCTCGACGGGCCGCTCGGGCAGACCGCCGAGCACCTCGTGCCGACCGGCCTCGACCCGGACCTCGACGTCGCGGTCGCGCGGTGCGTGCGCGCCGCGATCTCGCTGCTCGTGGCCCGGTTCGGGATGGACCCCGAGCACGCGTACGCGTACCTGAGCGCGGCGACGGACTTCGACATCTCGCAGGTCGTGGACCGGGTCAAGGGCGTGCACGCGCGCATCCGCGTCGCGGACCTGGAGGGCTGAGGTGAGCGGGGTGCGCGCGGACGTGACCGGCGGGCGCGAGCCGGGAGGCGGGCGCGGTGGGGGCGGGCCGGTCGGGCGCGAGCCGGGCGGCACGGGGTCCGTCGACCCGAGGGTGTGGCGGGTCGTGGGCGACCCGCTCGTCGCGGGCGCGGCGGACGGGCCGCTGCGCAGCGAGAGCGTCGCGGTCAAGGACCTGTTCGCGGTCGCCGGTCACCCGGTCGGCGCCGGCGTCCCCGCGTTCCTGGCCCAGCAGCGGCCCGCCGCGCAGCACGCGGACGCGGTGCGGCTCCTGCTCGACGCGGGCGCGGACGTGCGGGGGATCGCGCGCACCGACGAGCTCGCGTACAGCCTCGCGGGGCGGAACCCGCACCACGGCACACCGCCGAACCCGGCCGTCCCCGACGGGCTCCCCGGCGGGTCGTCGAGCGGCCCGGCGTCGGCCGTCGCGCTCGGGGAGGCGACGATCGGGCTCGGGACCGACACCGGCGGCTCGGTGCGCGTGCCCGCGTCCTACCAGGGCCTCTGGGGGCTGCGGACGACGCACGGGAGCGTGCCGACGGGTGGTCTGGTGCCGCTCGCGCCCGCGTTCGACACGGTCGGCTGGCTCACGCGCGACGCCCGGACGCTGGCGGTCGCCGCGGACGTGAGCCTGCTCCCCGACGGGAGCGACGCGCGCCGGCACGACGACGTCCCGGCGCCGCGCGGGTTCGCCGTCGACCCCGCCCTGCTCGCCCAGGCCGATCCCGGCGTCCGCGCCGCGTTCGACCACGCGCTGTCCTGCCTCGCCGCAGCCGGGCTGCTCGAGGACCTCGCCGTGGTCGCCCTCCCCGACGCCGCGGACCTGCTGGCGCTGTTCCGCTCGGTGCAGGCGGTGCAGGCCTGGCGCACGCACGGCGACTGGATCACCCGGAACCCCGGGGCGCTCGGCGACGACGTCGCGGCGCGGTTCCGCTGGGCGTCGACCGTCTCGCCGCAGGACGCGCCACCGGCGCTCCCGACGACGCGAGCGGCGGCCCTGCAGGTCGAGGCCGTGCTCGGTCACCGCGCGCTCCTGCTGCCGTCGGCGTCCTCGGCGGCACCGCCGCGGGCGGGAGCCGGCGCGGGGACCGACGGCGAGCGGGTGCGCGCGAGCACGATGCGCCTGACCTGCGTCGCCGGGCTCACCGGCCGCCCGGCCCTGAGCGTGCCCGTCCTCGGCGTCGAGCGGGCGGGCTCGTGGGCTCCCGCGCCGGTCGGCCTGTGCCTCGTCGGGCCGCGGGGCAGCGACCGGGCTCTCGTCGAGCTCGGCGCGCGGTGGGCCGAGGAGCTCGGCACCGTCGGGCCGCCCCCGCCGAAACGCTCGTGAAACGCCGGGTCCGTAGCGTCGGCCACCCGACCTGACCGAGCTGCCGCGGAGGCGCCCATGACCGGCCTGCCGATCGACCCGCCGCCGCGCCTGCTCATGGGGCCCGGACCGGTCAACGCCGACCCGCGCGTCCTGCGGGCGATGTCGGCGCAGCTCGTCGGGCAGTACGACCCCGTGATGACGGCGTACATGATTGAGACGATGGCCCTGTACCGCGACGTCTTCCGCACCACCAACGAGGCGACGCTGCTCGTCGACGGCACGTCGCGCGCGGGCATCGAGGCGGCGCTCGTGTCGCTGCTCGAGCCGGGCGACCGCGTGCTCGTGCCGGTGTTCGGGCGGTTCGGGCACCTCCTGCGGGAGATCGCCGAGCGGTGCGGCGCCGAGGTGCACGTGCGCGAGGTGCCCTGGGGCACGGTCTTCACGGCGCGCGAGCTCGAGGAGGCGGTGGCCGCGGTCCGTCCGAAGCTCGTCGCGATCGTGCACGGCGACACCTCGACGACCCTGGCGCAGCCGCTCGACGAGCTCGGCGCGATCTGCGCCCGGCACGGCGCCCTGCTCTACGCCGACGTCACGGCCTCGCTCGGCGGGAACCCGGTCGAGGTCGACGCGTGGGGGGTCGACGTCGCGACGGCCGGGCTGCAGAAGTGCCTCGGCGGGCCGTCGGGCAGCGCGCCCGTCACGCTCTCGCCCGCCGCGGTCGCGGTGCTCGACGCACGCCGCAGCATCGAGGCGGGCCTGCGCGACGACCACGACGACGACGTGGTGCCGGCCGCCCGCATCCGGTCCAACTACCTCGACCTGGCGATGATCCTCGACTACTGGGGCGAGCGGCGGCTCAACCACCACACCGAGGCCACGACGATGCTCTACGGCGCCCGGGAGTGCGCGCGGATCCTGCTCGAGGAGGGGCTCGACGCGGCGGTGGACCGGCACCGGCGGCACGGCGGCGCGATGGCCGCGGGGCTGCGCGGCCTCGGGCTCACGCTGTTCGGCGACCAGTCGGTGCGCATGGCGAACGTCGTCGGCGTCGAGATCCCCGAGGGCGTCGACGGCGAGAGCGTGCGCGCGACGCTCCTGCGCGACTACGGCATCGAGATCGGCACGTCGTTCGGGCCGCTGCACGGGCGGATCTGGCGCGTCGGGACGATGGGCCACAACGCGCGGCGCGACGCGGTCCTGACGACGCTCGTCGCGCTCGAGGACGTGCTGCGGCGCGCGGGTGTCGCGGTCCCGCCCGGGGGAGGCGTCGCGGGCGCCCTCGCGTCGTACGCGCAGGAGGCCGCGTGAGCGCGGCGCTCGCCGAGGCCGACCTGCTGCTGGCGCGCGCCGACGTGCTCGCGGCGCACAGCGCGAGCCCGACCGGCATCGAACGCGTCTACCTCTCGCCCGAGCACGCGCGCGTCCACGAGGTGGTCGGCGGCTGGGCGCGCGACGCCGGGCTGCGCACGTGGCAGGACGCGGCCGGCAACCTGTGCGGCCGGCTCGAGGGCGTGCGCGACGGGCTCCCCGCGCTGCTGCTCGGCTCGCACCTCGACACCGTGCCCGGCGCCGGGCGGTACGACGGGATCCTCGGGGTGCTCGCGGCGGTCGCCGTCGCGGCTCGGGTCGGACCCGGGACGCTCCCGTTCGCGCTCGAGGTCGTCGCGTTCGGTGACGAGGAGGGCACGCGGTTCGGGACCACGCTGCTCGGCTCGCGCGCGCTCGCGGGCACGTGGGACCCGGCGTGGGGAGCGCTGACCGACCGGGACGGGACCACCCTCGCCGACGCGGCGCGCGCCTTCGGGCTGGACCCGGAGCGCATCCCCGACGCCGCCCGCGCGCCGGGGAGCCTCGTCGGGTACCTCGAGGCGCACATCGAGCAGGGCCCGCTCCTCGAGGAGGCCGGGCGCGCGCTCGGCCTCGTGACGTCGATCGCGGCGGCACGACGGTTCGAGCTCACGCTCACCGGCGAGGCGCGGCACTGCGCGACCCCGTGGCACCGCCGGCGGGACGCGCTGACCGGGGCGGCGGAGGCCGTGCTGACGGTCGAGCGGGTCGCGCGCGAGCGCGGCTGCCCCGCGACCGTCGGCCGGATCGAGGCCCGGCCGGGGGCGGTCAACGTGATCCCGGGCGCCGCGACGTTCAGCCTCGACCTGCGCGCGGCGAGCGACGCCGAGCGCGACGCGACGTGGGAGGTGCTGCACGGCGAGCTCGAGCGCGTCGCCGCCGAGCGCGGACTGACCCTCGACGTCACGCCGACGCACGAGGCGCCGGCGGTGCACTGCGCGCCGCACCTGACGGACGCGCTGCGGGCCGGCGTCGCCGCGACCGGTGACCCCGAGGCACCCGAGCTGGTCAGCGTCGCGGGCCACGACGCGATGGCCGTCGCCGCCGTCACGGACGTCGCGATGCTGTTCGTGCGGTGCGCCGGGGGGATCAGCCACCACGCCGACGAGTCGGTCACGCGCGAGGACGTCGCCGCGGCGGTCGACGCGCTGCACGCGGCGGTCCTGGCGCTCGCGGAGCGGCACGCGTGAGGCCGGCCCCGGTCCGGGACCGCCGGTCAGCCACCCGGCGGTCGGTCGGCGTCCTCGCCGTCGAACAGGTCGCCGCACTCGACGGCCTCCGCCCCGTGCGCCGCGAGGTAGGCGCGCGCGCCGGTGTCGCCGTCGAGCCGCGCGAGCAGCGCCGGCCGGTGGGACCGCCCGAGGAGCACCGGGTGGCCGGGCCGCGCGCCGTGCACCGCCTGACGCAGCACGCCGGCGTCGAACGGTCGCCGGGCGACGCGGCGCACGACCTCGACCGGCAGGCCGGGAAGGTCCACGAGCGTCACGAGCACCGCCTCGGCCTCGTCGCCGCACGCGACGAGCCCCGCCCGCAGCGACGCCGACACCCCCGACGCCCAGTCGTCCACGACGGCGACCGACACCCGCGCGTCGTCGGGCACGAGCCCGCGGGCGTCGTCCGCACGCGCACCGAGCGCGACCACGACCCGGTCGCACCCGCCGTCGAGCAGGACCCGCACGGCGCGGGCGACCCACGGCTCGCCGTCGGCCGTGCGCGCGAGGGCCTTCGGGCCGCCGAAGCGGCTCCCGGCACCGGCCGCGAGCACGAGCCCCGAGAGGATCGGTGAGGTCATGACGACCATGATCGACGTGCCGGAGGCACGGTTGCGCGAGGCGCTCACCGCGAGCCTCGCGGTGGAGCGCTGGGTCGACGACGTCGCGGCGCGCGCGCCGTTCGCGTCGCTCGACGCGCTGCTCGACGCCGCACGCGCCGCCGGTGACCCGCTCAGCGGCGCCGAGGTCGACGAGGCGCTCGCGCACCACCCGCGGATCGGCGAGCGGCCCACCGGCGAGGGCGCGGCGCAGGCGTTCAGCCGCCGCGAGCAGGCGTCGGCGGACGCGGACGACCCCGCGCTCGCCCGGGCGGTCGCCGAGGGCAACGCGGCGTACGAGGAACGGTTCGGGCGCGTGTTCCTCATCCGTGCCGCGGGGCGGTCGCGCGCCGAGATCCTCGCCGAGCTGCGGCGACGCCTCACGCTCGACGACGAGACGGAGCGGCAGGTCGCCGGCGAGCAGCTCGTCGAGATCGCGCTGCTGCGGCTCGCCGCGACGTTCGGGCGGGGTGCCGCGTGAGCAACAGCAGCGCGGCCGGCCGCCCGAGCCACGTGACGACGCACGTGCTCGACACCGCGCGCGGGTGCCCGGCCGAGGGCGTCCCGGTCGAGCTCGCCGGGCCGGACGGGACGGTCCTCGGGCGCGCCGTGACGGACGCCGACGGGCGGGTCGGGGACCTCGGGCCGCAGGCGCTCCCGCCGGGGACGTACCGGCTGGTCTTCGACGTCGCGGCGTACGCAGCGGCGTCGGGCCCGGACGTCTTCTTCCCCCGCGTGACGATCGACGTGGCGGTCACGGACGCGTCCGGGCACCTGCACGTCCCGCTGCTGCTCAGCCCGTTCGGCTACACCACGTACCGGGGGTCGTGACCCGCGGCCCGGCGGGCCGGGCGGGCTCTCCTGCGCGGGCCCCTCGCGTGTGGGACTGAGCGAGCGTGGTGCGGGTAGGTCGGTGCGCCGTGTCACGCGCGTGCGCGTAAGCCGGCGCGGCGCGGCGAGCGGACGGGAACGGAAGCCCGCGGGCCCGGCACCGCCCCCGTCGGCTGCGCCCGACCCGCGGGCGTCGTGCGGCGCCGGCCCCGACGCGGCACCCGGCGTGCTGCGGCCGGGAACCGGTCGGCGGCGACGCCGGGTCTCGCTGGTGCGGGCTCGGCGCGCGCCGGGCCGCACCGGGTCAGTAGTCGGTGCGCTGCTCGTTGGCGAGCCACGCGTCGAACGGCGCGGGCGACGCGGCCACGCGCAGGCTCTCGACGGCGACCGGCCACGTGCGGCGGTCGCGTGCGAACAGGTCGTAGAACTCGCGGTCGTCGAACCCGCCGCGCGCGGCGTCGTGGCGGTCGGCCGCGAACACCACGCGGTCGACGCGCGCCCACAGCGACGCCGCGAGGCACAGCGGGCACGGCTCGCACGACGTGTAGAGGGTGGCGCCCGCGAGCGAGAAGTCCTGCACCACCTGGCACGCGGCCCGGATCGCGACGACCTCCGCGTGGGCCGAGGGGTCGAGCGTCGCCGTCACCCGGTTCTGGCCCTCGGCGAGCAGCATGCCGCCGCGCACGACGAGGGCGCCGAACGGTCCGCCCCCCGCGGCGACGTTCTCGGTCGCGAGCTCGATCGTGCGGGTGATCCACCGCTCGTCCGCGGGGCCGGCGGGCACGTGCTCCTCGAGCGCGCTCATGCGAGCCCGGCCCCGGTGTCCCACGCGGAACCGGCGCCGGGGGCGTCGTCCCGCGTCACGGTCGCCTGGATGAGCCCGTACGGCCGGTCGGTCGCGACGAACACCTCACCGGGGTTGTCGAGGCCGAACGGCTCCAGGTCGACGAGCACGTGGTGCTTGTTCGGGGCGACGAGCCGGATCTCGGCGAGCGCGGGGTGCTCGTCGAGCACCGCCCGGCCCATGTGCCACAGGGTCTGCTGCAGCGCGAGGGAGTGCACGGTCGCGAACTCGCGCAGCAGCACCGCCCGGACCGACGCGTGCACGGCGTCCCACGGCACGTCGTCGGGCACGGTCCGCCCCGTGCCCGCGTACCGCCACCGCGCGGTGAGCGAGGTCGCCATCACGCGGTCGTGCGTCTCGGGCAGCGTCGTGTACGCGTCGCGCAAGAACCCGGCGAACTCGGAGCCGGTCGACTTCAGCACCACGAGGTCCTTGAGCCCGGAGACGACGTGCTCGCCGTCCGCGTCCACCGTGACCGCCGCGGTGCGGACCTCGGGCCCGCGGCGCACCCAGGTGTGGTCGTGGCCGGCGCCGCCGACCTCCACGCGGTCCCAGGCGTGCTCCTCGACCTCGACGCGGGCGCCGCTCACGGGCGCGACGTCGGCGACGAAGTGCCGGGCGAGGGCGAGGCCGAACTCCTCGGGGGAGCCGACGCCCGACGCGCGGGCGAAGGCGTAGGCCGTGTTCTTCTGCGAGTCGGTCGGCAGGACCGCCGACTGGTCGCCGTCGAGGTAGGCCGCGTCGAACGCGCCGCGCAGCGTCGTCGTGACGGTGAGGTCGCGCAGCTCGTGCCGGGGCTCGTCGCGCACGACGCGCACGAGCCGGCACTCGGCCTTGCCGTACTGGTGGTCCGCGAGAACGATCGCCATGCGCCATTGACGCAGACGGGTGTGACCAGGGTGTTACCGGCCGGTGGCGATCGCGTTCGGCGGCCCGGGCGCCGCGTGCGCCTCGGGCGCCGCAGGCACAGCGTCGGCGCGGTGCAGCAGCCGCCCGCGCGCGGGCTCCTCCGGCCCGGTCGCGACCGGCTCGCCGCGCAGCCACACCCCGCGCACGACGCCCCGCAGCGTGCGCCCGTCGAACGCGCTCACGGGGTTGCGGTGCAGCAGCTCGGCGGCGTGCACGGTCTGCTCGGCGTCGGGGGCGAAGGCCACGAGGTCGGCGTCCGCGCCGACCGCGATCCGGCCCTTCGCGCCCAGCCCCGCGAGCCGCGCCGGGCCGGCCGACATCCAGCCGACGACGCGCTCGAGCCCGATCCCGCGCCGGGCCGCCTCGGTCCAGACCGCCGCGAGCCCGGTCTGCAGCCCGGCGATGCCGCCCCACGCCTGCGCGAAGTCCCCGCCGCCCGCGAGCTTGAGGTCGGGCGTGCTCGGCGAGTGGTCGGTGACGACGACGTCGACGTCGCCGTCGACCAGCGCCTGCCACAGCGCGTCCTGGTTGGCGGCGTCGCGGATCGGCGGGCAGCACTTGAACTGGGTGCCGCCCTCGGGCACCTGCTCGGCGGAGATCGTCAGGTAGTGCGGGCACGTCTCGACGGTGATCCGCAGCCCCTCGGCCCGCGCGGCGCGGAGCACGGGCAGCGCCGCGGCCGAGGACAGGTGCAGCACGTGCGCGCGTGCCCCGGTGCGGCGCACCCCCGCGACGAGCCGCTCGATCGCGGCGACCTCCGCGTCGTCCGGGCGCGAGCCCACGAACCGCGCGTAGTCCTGCCGGCCGGGGGCCGCGTGCGCGTCGAGCACCGCGGGGTCCTCGGCGTGCACGAGCAGCAGCCCGTCGAACGCGGCGACCTCGGCGAGCGCCCGGTCGAGCTCGGCGGGGCCGAGGTGCGCGAACTCCTCGACGCCCGACGGCGCGAGGAACGCCTTGAAGCCGAGCACGCCCGCGTCGTGCAGCGCACGCAGGGAGCCGAGGTTGCCGGGCACCGCGCCGCCCCAGAACGCCACGTCGACCCGGACCTGGGGCTCGGCGCAGGTGCGCTTCGTGGTGAGCGCCCCGACGTCCGTCGTGGGCGGGATGCTGTTGAGGGGCATGTCGACGAGGGTCGTGACCCCGCCCGCCGCGGCGGCGCGCGTGGCGCTCGCGAAGCCCTCCCAGTGCGTGCGTCCCGGCTCGTTGACGTGGACGTGCGTGTCGACGAGACCGGGGAGGAGCACCTCGTCGTCGGCGAGCGTCACCGTGCGGGTGCCGACGAGCGGGGTGCCGGCCCCCGACGACACCGCCACGACGCGGCCCTCGCGGACCCCGACCTCGGCGGGGCCCCAGCGGCCGTCGACGAGCGCGCGCGCCGCCCGGACCACGAGGTCGTGCTGCTCGGGCATGGGCGCCTCCCGTCGTCGTGCCGGACGCGCAGTGAACCAGGCCCGTGTGCCGGGGAGGTTTCGCGCGGCGCACGCAACGCGATCGACACGCGTCCGCAACCGCGGCGCCGTCCGGCGGTGCGACCGTGGCGGGATGCTCGAGATCGCCGACCGGCTCCTCGCCGCGCTCGACGCGGGCCGCGTCCTCGCGGTCGGCACGGTCGTGCGCGTCGACGGCAGCGCGCCCCGCACGGTCGGCACGTCGATGGCGTACGACGGGGCCACGGTGCTCGGCACGGTCGCGGGCGGCTGCGTCGAGGCGGCCGTCGTCGAGGTGTGCGAGCGCGTGCTGCGCGACGGCCGCCCGCGGACCGCGACCTACGGGGTCAGCGACGAGACGGCGTTCTCGGTCGGGCTCACGTGCGGCGGGCGGCTGCGGGTCCACGTGCAGCGCGTCGCGCCGGGGGACCCGCTCGCGGAGCGGCTGCGCGCCACGGTGCGCGGGGAGGCGGTGGCGCTCGTGTCGGTGCTGCCCGCGGGCGACGACGCGCCCGACGACGCGCGCGACGACCTGCCCGGGGA
>NZ_JBFTER010000113.1:0-16277 GCF_047229345.1 Cellulomonas jepli
CCTGGGCTGCGTCCGCGCGAGCCTGGGCGGCCTCGGCGCGGGCGGCTGCCGCAGCGGCGCGCAGCGCGGCGACCGACACGGCGTCGGGCGCGAGGTCCTCCCGAGGGGCCGCACCCGGCGCGTCGTCGCCCCCGGCGGCGTGAGCCGGTGCGTCCGCACCGGACGTCCGGGGGCCGGGTGCAGCAGGACCGCGCACGTCGTCGGGCATGGCCGGAGTCTAGGGCGGGCGTCGCGGCCGGGCCGGGCGAGCCGTCGTCGTCCACGCTCCGGGACGGCGGTCCACGGCCGGGCGAGCGGCGGCGTGGCCCCGACGACCGTCCGGGCGCGACGACCCTCCCCGCACAGGTCAGGTCCGGTGCGTCGCTGCCGATGGGGCACCTCGACGCCGACGAGCGAGCGAGAGGAGCCGGCACGATGCGACCGACCCGTGGGCCGGGCCGTCTCGCGCGCGCGAGCGAGGTCCGCGCGCTGAGCACGGGCCTGCTGTTCACCGCCGCCGTGTGCGCCCTGACCGCGCTCGTGCCCTTCAGCCCCACGGCGCCGCGCGCGCTCGACGCCGCGCTCGGGGTGCTCGCCGCCGCGCTCGGGACCTGGCTGCGGCTGCGCACGGCGCGCACCCGCGTCGCGCACGTGCACGGCGTGCTCGTCGTCGGGACCGTGGGCATGACCGTGTGCGTGGGGTCCTCGACCACCGAGTCGGGGCCGGCCGTCACGGCCCTCGGCTTCGTGTGGCTCGCCGTGTTCGTCGCCGCGTTCGAGACCCGGCGCGCGCTCGCCGCCCACCTCGTGCTGGTCGCCGTCGGCCTGCGCGTCGGGCTCGCCGCCGCGGACGCGCCGTCCGCCTGGCCCACCTGGACGTTCCTGGTGCTGACCGCGAGCGGGGTCGGCTGGGTGCTCAACGAGAAGGTCACCCGGCTGCGCCTGGACGCGACGCACGACGCGCTCACCGGGGCGTTCTCGCGCCGTGCCTTCCTCGCGCTCGCGGGCCAGGAGCTCGCCCGTGCCGCGCGGGACGGGCGCCCGCTCACGCTCGTGCTGCTCGACCTGGACGGCTTCAAGCAGGTCAACGACGTGCACGGGCACGCCGCCGGTGACGAGACGCTCGTGCAGACGGTGCGCACGTGGGCGGGCGTCCTGCGCGCGGGCGACGTCCTGGGCCGCCTCGGCGGCGACGAGTTCGCGCTCCTGCTGCCGTCGACCGACGAGGAGGGTGCCCGCCGGCTGCTCGAGCGGCTGAGCGTCGGCGCACGGATCGGGTGGTCCGCGGGGGTCGCGCGCTGGCGCGGCGAGGACGTCGAGGCGTGGATGCACGCGGCCGACACCGCGCTCTACGCGGAGAAGCGCGGGCGCACCGCCCTGCGCCATGCGGCGTCCGGCCCGTCCTGACGCCTCGGAGGGGCACGCCGACCGGCTCGTCCTGGAGCGAGCAACGGCACGCCGACCGGCTCGTCGCGGGCCCGCTCGCGACCGGCTGCTGAGACGAGAACCCGACATTCGTGACGGACGACGCAAACCCCCGGATCGCACAGAGTCTCGGGCTATGGTGTGCTGGACCGATCAGATGTGCTGCCTTGTCGGGCATCGCGTCACCCCCGATGAGCACGAGGCTCCCTCTATGACGAGCACGCTGAACGACGGCCGCATCCCCGACGAGGCCCCCGCTGCGCGCAGCCCGCGCGAGCGCCAGGTGAGCGAGTTCACCGAGCTCACGCGCATGGTGCAGGAGGCCGGGCTCATGAGGCGCCGCTACGCGTACTACTGGACCCGCTTCGCGGTGCTGACCGCGATGCTCGGCGGCCTGGTCGCCGCGTTCGTGCTCCTCGGCCCCACGTGGTGGCAGCTCGTCGTGGCGGCGGTCCTCGCGATCGTCCTGGGCCAGGTCATGTTCCTCGGCCACGACGCCGCGCACCGCCAGATCTTCAAGTCGGGCCGCTGGAACGACTGGGCGAGCCTCGTGATCGCCAACCTCTACGCCGGCATGAGCTACGGCTGGTGGAACCACAAGCACAGCAAGCACCACGCGAAGCCCAACACCCTCGGTGCCGACGGCGACATCGACCCGGGCGTCCTGGTCTTCACGACCGAGAACCTCACGAAGGAGCGCACCGGCCTCGCCGGCTGGTTCGCCAAGCGTCAGGGCTGGTTCTTCTTCCCGCTCCTGCTCCTCGAGGGCCTCAACCTCCACATCTCCGGCGTCAAGACGATCTTCGGGCGCGGTGAGGTCAAGCGCCGCCCCGTCGAGATCGCGTTCGTGACGCTGCGCCTCGGCGGCTACCTCGCGCTCGTGTTCTGGCTGCTGCCGGTCGGCATGGCGTTCGCGTTCCTGGGCGTCCAGCTCGGCATCTTCGGTGTGTACATGGGCGCGTCGTTCGCGCCGAACCACAAGGGCATGCCGGTCGTCCCCGCGTCGATGAAGATCGACTTCCTGCGCCGTCAGGTCCTGCTCAGCCGCAACATCTCCGGTGGCCGCTGGGTCGACCTGTTCATGGGCGGGCTGAACTACCAGATCGAGCACCACCTGTTCCCGAGCATGCCGAGCCCGGCGCTCAAGAAGGTGCAGCCGATGGTGCGCCAGTTCTGCGCCGACAAGAACATCTCCTACACCGAGACGACGCTGATGCAGTCGTACCGGATCGTCGTGCGCTACCTGAACGAGGTCGGCCTGCAGGCCCGTGACCCGTTCCAGTGCCCGCTCGTCGCGGAGATGCGCGCCTCGCGCTGACCCTCCGCCCACGCACGCCTGGCCACCGGCGCGCGGCGACCTCGGTCGTCGCGCGCCGGTAGCCTGTGCAGGTGACTTCGCAGGCTCCCTCGCACCCCGCTCCCGACGCTCCCGTGCCGCACGACGTGCCCAACGACGTGCCCTTCCGCTACACCGCGGCGGTGGCCGACGAGCTCGAGCTCCGCTGGCAGGACGAGTGGGAGCGGCGCGGGACGTTCTACGCGGCCAACCCGACGGGCCCGCTGACCGACGCGCAGGGCCGCAACGCGGAGCCGGAGCGGCGGCCGTTCTTCGTGATGGACATGTTCCCGTACCCCTCCGGCGCGGGCCTGCACATCGGCCACCCGCTCGGGTACATCGGCACCGACGTCGTCTCGCGGTTCCGCCGCATGCTCGGCGACAACGTGCTGCACGCGCTCGGCTACGACGCCTTCGGCCTGCCCGCCGAGCAGTACGCGGTGCAGACGGGCCAGCACCCGCGCACCACCACCGAGGCGAACATCGAGATCATGGCGCGCCAGCTGCGCCGCCTCGGCACGGGGCATGATCCGCGCCGCACGTTCGCGACGATCGACCCGGGCTACGTCCGGTGGACGCAGTGGATCTTCCTGCAGATCTTCGAGTCCTGGTACGACGCCGACGCGGTCCGGCCCGACGGCGGACGGGGTGCCGCGCGTCCGGTGTCGACGCTCGTCGAGGCGTTCGAGTCCGGCGCCCGCGCCGTGCCGAGCGGCATCGAGGGCGTCCCCGCGGGGGCGTCGTGGGACGGGCTGGACGCCGTCGCCCGCCGTCGCGTCGTCGACGCGCACCGCCTCGCCTACGTCTCGGAGACCCCGGTCAACTGGTGCCCCGGCCTCGGCACGGTCCTCGCCAACGAGGAGGTCACGTCCGAGGGGCGCTCCGAGCGCGGCGACTTCCCCGTCTTCCAGCGCACGCTGCGGCAGTGGCAGATGCGCATCACCGCGTACGCCGACCGCCTGATCGACGACCTCGAGCTCATCGACTGGCCCGAGAAGGTCGCCTCGATGCAGCGGAACTGGATCGGCCGCTCCGAGGGTGCCCGCGTGCGCTTCCCGGTCCCGGGCCCGGACGGTGCAGAGCGCGCGTCTGTCGAGGTGTTCACGACCCGCCCCGACACGCTGTTCGGTGCGACGTTCATGGTCGTCTCGCCCGAGCACCCGCTGCTCGACGACGTCGCGGCCGAGTGGCCCGAGGGCACGAAGGACGGCTGGACGGGCGGCCACGCGTCGCCGGCCGAGGCGGTCGCCGCGTACCGGTGGGAGTCGGCCGCGAAGAGCGCGATCGAGCGCCAGGCCGACGCGGGACGCAAGACCGGCGTGTTCACCGGCATCCACGCGACGAACCCGGTCAACGGCGCGAGCATCCCCGTGTTCACCGCCGACTACGTCCTCATGGGCTACGGCACCGGCGCGATCATGGCCGTCCCGGGCGGCGACGAGCGGGACTTCGCGTTCGCGCAGGCGTTCGACCTGCCCGTGGTCCGCACCGTCGAGCCGCCCGCCGGCTTCGAGGGCGGTGCGTGGACCGGCGACGGCGCGATCATCAACTCGTCCAACGACACCGTGACGCTCGACGGGCTCGACGTCGCGGCCGCGAAGCGCACGATCGTCGACTGGCTCGTCGCCGAGGGGCTCGGCGAGGGCACCATCACCTACCGCCTGCGGGACTGGCTGTTCAGCCGCCAGCGGTACTGGGGCGAGCCGTTCCCGATCGTCTACGACGAGAACGACCTGCCGATCGCGCTGCCCGACGCGTCGCTGCCGGTCAACCTGCCCGAGGTGCCCGACTACGCGCCGCGGACCTTCGACCCGCAGGACTCCGAGTCCTCGCCCGAGGCGCCGCTGGGCCGCAACGAGGACTGGGTGAACGTCACGCTCGACCTCGGCGACGGTCCGCGCACGTACCGGCGCGACACCAACACGATGCCCAACTGGGCCGGGTCGTGCTGGTACTACCTGCACTACCTGGACCCGTCGCACACCGAGCAGGTCGTCGACCCGGCGCTCGAGCAGTACTGGATGGGCCCGGGCCACAACCCGGCGGACACCCACGGCGCCGGGGGGGTCGACCTCTACGTGGGCGGGGTCGAGCACGCCGTCCTGCACCTGCTGTACGCGCGGTTCTGGCACAAGGTGCTCTACGACCTGGGCCACGTGTCGAGCCGTGAGCCGTTCCGCAAGCTGTTCAACCAGGGCTACATCCAGGCGTACGCGTACCGCGACGGGCGCGGCGCGTACGTCGAGGCGAGCGAGGTCGTCGAGGACGAGTCGGTGCCGAGCGGCTTCTCGTGGCGGGGCGAGGAGGTCCACCGCGAGTACGGCAAGATCGGCAAGTCGAAGAAGAACATGATCACGCCCGACGAGATGTACGCGGAGTACGGCGCGGACACCCTGCGCGTCTACGAGATGTCGATGGGTCCGCTGGACCTCTCGCGTCCGTGGGAGACCCGGGCGGTCGTCGGCGCGCAGCGCTTCCTGCAGCGGCTGTGGCGCAACGTGGTCGACGAGACCACCGGGGCGCTCGTCGTCACTGAGGACGCACTGTCCACCGAGACGCTGCGCGTGCTGCACCGCACGATCACCGACGTGCGCGCCGACATGGAGGCGATGCGGATCAACACCGCGATCGCGAAGCTCATCGTGCTCAACAACCACCTGACGAGCCTGCCGGCCGTGCCGCGCGCGGCGGTCGAGCCGCTCGTGCTCATGACCGCGCCGATCGCGCCGCACATCGCGGAGGAGCTGTGGTCGCGGCTGGGCCACACCGAGTCCCTCGCGCACGCGCCGTTCCCGGTCGCCGAGGAGCAGTACCTCGTCGAGGACACCGTGACGTGCGTGCTCCAGGTGCAGGGCAAGGTGCGTGGCCGCGCCGAGGTCCCCGCCGACGTCACCGAGGACGCGCTGCGCGGGATTGCGCTCGCCGACCCGGGCGTCCAGCGCGCGCTCGCCGGGCGGGACGTCCGCACGGTGATCGTCCGGGCGCCGCGCCTGGTCAACGTCGTCCCGGCCTGACCGCCGTGCCGGACCGCACGCGGCGCGGCCCGGGCCGTCGCGAGCCCGCGCCGTCGCCGGTCGCCGTCGTGACCGACTCGACGGCGTCGCTGCCCGCGCGGGAGCTCGAGCGGTGGGGCGTCGTCGTGGTGCCGCTCGAGGTCGTCCTCGGCGGCGAGCGCCTGCACGAGGGGCGCGACCTCGACCCGGCCGCGCTCACGGCGGCGCTCGGGGCCGGTCAGCGCGTCACGACCTCGCAGCCGTCGCCCGCCGCGTTCGCCGACGCGTATGCGCGTGCGGCCGCCGGGGGAGCGCGCGAGATCGTGTCGGTGCACCTCTCGGGCGACCTCTCCGGCACCGTGCGCGGCGCGCAGCTCGCCGCCCTCGCGGCGCCGCTCCCGGTGCACGTCGTCGACTCGCGCTCGGTCGCGATGGGACTCGGGTTCGCGGTCCTCTCGGCAGCGCGGCTCGCCCGCGGCGGGGCGCCGGTGGACCCGCCGGACACCATCCCGCCCCTCCCGGGCTCGCGCGCGTGGCACGGTCCGTTCGGGCGGAAGCGTGACCGGTCGCCTGCACCCGCTGCCGCAGAGCCCGCGCCCCTGCCGAACGGTGCCGCCGTCGCCGAACGCGCACGTCAGGTGGCGGCCGACGCGCACGCCTGGTTCCTCGTGGACTCGCTCGACCACCTGCGCCGCGGGGGCCGGCTCAGCGCGACCGCAGCTGCGCTCGGCACCGTGCTCGGCCTGCGCCCGATCCTGGCGATGCGGGCCGGCCGGATCGAGGTCGCCGAGAAGGTCCGGACGCGCCGGGCCGCCCGCGAACGGCTCGAGGCGCTCGCCGTCGCCGACGTGCAGCGCCGGGGGCACGCACGGCTGGCCGTCCACCACCTCGGCCAGCCGGAGCTCGGCGCGGAGGTGGCCGAGTCGCTGCGGTCGCGGCTCGCCGGGAGCGTCTGCACCGTCGAGGTGTGCGAGGTCAGCGCCGTGCTCGGGGCGCACGCGGGGCCCGGGGTGCTGGCGCTGGTCGTGGCGGACGCCGACGCACCCCCAGCCGCCTGACCGCACCGGTGGCGTCCCCGGCACCGCGGGTGGGGCCCGGCGTGTTGGCGGTGGTCGTGGCGAAGGCCGACGCACACCCAGCCGCCTGACCGCACCGGTGGCGTCCCCGGCACCGCGGGTGGGGCCCGGCGTGTTGGCGGTGGTCGTGGCGGAGGCCGACGCACCCCCAGGCGCCCGACCGCACCGGCGGCGTCCCCGGCACCGCGGGCGGGCGACGCCGGCGACGTGGCCGTCCGTACGGTCGCGGCATGGTCCGAGCCCCCGACCCCTCCGACACCGCCCGGCGCCGACTCGAGGCACTGAGCCCCGCACCGGCGCCGCATTCCGACGGCGCACCGCGCTGGACGCCGCAGCGCGTCCCGGAGGCCGGGCCGGACGTTCCCGACGCGGCCGGCTCCCTCGACGGCACGGTCGGCCCGCTGCCATGGGTGACGGGCCCCGTTCCCTCGGTGGCGCCCTTCCCTCCCGGGGCGGCAGGCTCCTTTCCGGGGGCGGCGACCGCCTCGGTCCCGAGCGAGGTGGGCCCGGTGCGCGGCACGGTGCTGCGTGCCGACGAGCTCCGGACACCGACGTCGCCGGTGCCGCGGGTCGTACGCAGGGAGCCGGACGACGGCGGCCTTGCGCCGGACGTCGGGCGACCACGGTGGCCCGAGCTGCGCGTCGTCGACGGGCGTGACCCGCGCCCCGCCGGCGCGAGGGGCGGGCCGGAGCCGGTGGACGATCTCCGGGGCTCGTCCGCGGCCGAGGCGCGTGCCGCGGTCGAGCGGTCGGGGGACGACGGCGCGGCCGCCGGTGCCGAGGACGTCGTCCGCCGGACGGCGACGGGGCGGCTCGCCCGTGCACGGGACGAGTACGCCCGCAACTACGGCTCGCCGCTCGAGCGGGAGCACGAGGTGGCCGCGCGAGCGGCAGCGCGGCGCTGGGCCGTGCCGACGCGCGTGGGGCTCGTCGCGGCGCTCGCCGTGGCCCTCGTCGCGGGCGTCGTGGTCGCGCGGGCGGCGTCCGCGTTCGTGCCGCAGGTGGGGCACGCGGTCGAGCTCCCCGAGGTCACCGGGGCGCCGGAGGCGGCCGGTGACGCGGTCGGCGGCGAGCCGGCGGCGAGCCCGGGCAGTGCGGACGCGGGTACGGGCAGCGGGGTCGACGCCCCGACCGGCGTGGGGACCGCAGCCGCCGGACCCGGTGACGCTTCTCAAGACGTCGTCGTGCACGTCGTGGGACACGTCGCACAGCCGGGGATCGTCGAGCTGCCCCAGGGCTCGCGCGTGTCGGACGCCCTGACGGCGGCGGGCGGGCCGTCGGCCTCCGCCGACCTCGCCGCCCTCAACCTCGCACGGGTCCTCGTCGACGGCGAGCAGGTCGCGGTCTCCGCCGTGGGCGAGCCGGCACCGGCCACGGCGCCCGGTCCCGTCGCCGACGCTGCGGCGGGCGCAGGGCCGCTCGACCTCAACACCGCGGACGCGGCCGCCCTCGACGCGCTCCCGGGCATCGGCCCGGTGCTCGCCGGCCGCATCGTCGCGTGGCGCGAGGAGCACGGGCGGTTCCGGTCGCTCGAGGAGCTCGCCGAGGTGGAGGGCATCGGGCCCGCGCTCGTCGAGCGCCTCGCACCGTCCGTGCGGGTGTGACGTGAGCGTGCCGCTCGACCTGCGGCTCGTCCCGGCAGCGCTCGCGGCGTGGGGGGCGGCGGCGGTCCTCGTCGTGCTGCCCGCGCCGTGGGTGCTCGCCGCCGGGATCGCGGCCGGGGCCGTGCCGCTGGTCGCCGCCACGGGGGCCGTGCGCCGTAGGGCGGCGACCCTGGCGGTGCGCCGCGAAGCCGCCGCTCGGGCGGTGCACGGTGAGGTCGCCGCGCGGGCGGTGCGCCGCGGGGCCGCCCTGTGGGCGGAGCGCCGCAGGGCGGCCACACGGCCGGTGAGCCGCGGGGTCGCGCACGGCGAGGGCGCCGCGCGGGCGGAGCGCCGCAGGGTTGCCACACGAGCCGCGCAGCGCAGGGGCACCCCGCACCCGGGACCGCGTCCTGCCACCGGGTCGCCCGGTGTCGCCGCGGCGCCGGACGCCGGCTCCTCAGCGCGTCGCACCCGACTGCCGCGCCGCTCCGCTGCCGGACAGGTCGTGCTGACGTGCGGCGTCGTCGCGGGCGTGCTGCTCGCCGGTGCCGGCCAGCTCGCGGCCCGGGACGCCGGTGACCTCGACGGCCTCGCGGCCTCCGGCGCGAGCGTGACCCTCACCGGGACGCTCACGTCCGAGCCCGTCCGGCTCCGGTCCGGGCCGCCCGACGCCCCACCGCGGTACCGGGCGACGGTCGCCGTCCACGACGTCGAGACCCGGGGTGAGCACCGCGTGGCGTCGGCGCCGGTGACCGTCCTGACCGGGTCCCCCTGGCCCGGCGTCTCGTACGGCGCCCGGGTGGCGGTGCACGGTCGGCTCGTGCCCGGCACCCCGGGACGTCGTGCGGTGGCGCTGCTCCAGGCGGGATCGGCCACGCTGGTCGAGCCGCCGGGAGTCACGCTCCGCGCGGTCGACGCGGTGCGGTCCGGGCTCCGCGACGTGAGTGCCGGGCTCGGTGACGACGCGCGCGGGCTCGTGCCAGGGATCGCCGTCGGCGACACGTCCGCGCTCCCGGACGACCTGGACCGGGCGATGCGCGACTCGGGGCTCACGCACGTGACGGCCGTCTCGGGCGCCCACTTCTCGATCGTCGGGGCGGGCGTGCTCGTGCTGACCGGCGCCGTCGGGCTCCCTCGCCGTGCACGGGCCGCGGTCGTCGGCGCCGTGATGCTCGGGTTCGTGGTGCTGGTGCACCCGGGCCCGAGCGTGCTGCGCGCGGCGGCGATGGGCGCGGTCGGGCTCGGGGCCCTCGTGCTCGGCCGCCCCGCACGGGCGGTGCCCGCGCTCGCGGCGGCGGTCGTGGTGCTCCTCGTGGCGGACCCGTGGCTCGCACGCGAGCTGGGCTTCGTGCTGTCCGTGGTCGCGACGTCCGGGCTCGTCCTGCTCGCCGGGCCCCTCGCGCGCCGGTGGTCCGGCTCGGCCCGGGCGCCGGTCGCGTACGCGCTCGCCGTCCCGGTCGCCGCTCAGAGCGTCTGTGCTCCCGTCGTGCTGCTCCTGAGCCCGACGGTCGCGCTCTACGCGGTCCCGGCCAACGTGCTCGTGGCTCCCGCGGTGGCGCCCGCGACCGTGCTGGGCCTCCTCGCGGCGCTCGTGTCGCCGTGGTGGCACGCCACGGGGGTGGTCCTCGCGGAGCTCGCCGGCCTCGCGTGCTGGTGGATCGCGACGGTGGCCCGTGTCGCGGCGTCGCTCCCGGGCGCGCAGGTCGCGTGGACGCCGGGCGTGCTCGGTGTGCTCCTGCTCCTGGCGGGGACCGCCGCAGGGCTCGCGCTGCTCCTCGGCCGCCCACCGGGGGACGCCGACCACGGGGTCGGCACCGCGGCGGAGCGCGTGCGCCGGCGTGACCGGGCGAGCACCTGAGCGGCGCACGCGGTGGGTGCCCCATCTCGCGTGCGCCGTCGCGCGGCCTCGTGCCTCCGCCGTCGATGACCCCACCCGTCCGCGGTCGCGGCCGCGTCCCCCGCGCACGCCGCGCCGGGACGTGGGTCCGGCATGGCAGGCTGGGGCGCGTGCCGACCCCGACCCGCTCCAGCACCCGTGCCACCTCCGGCGGACGCACCGCGGCACCGGGCCTGGGCTGGGACGAGGTCGAGCTCGCGCCGGTCGTCCTGGTGTCCGGGCCCGAGGGACTGCTCGCGGACCGGGCGGTCGACCGGCTCGTCGGGCTCGCACGCGAACGCGACGCCGGTGTCGAGGTGACGCGCCTGGACGCCGCGGACTACGGCACCGGGTCGCTCGGCGTCGTGACGAGCCCGTCGCTGTTCGCCGAGGACCGCGTCGTCGTCGTCGAGTCCGTCGAGCGCGCGACCGACGAGCTCCTCACCGACGCGCTCGCGTACGTCGCGGCGCCGCAGGACGACGTCGTGCTCGTGCTGCGGCACGGTGGCGGGCAGCGCGGCAAGAAGCTCCTGGACACCGTGCGTGCGGGGCGCTGGCCCGTCGTGGCGTGCGAGGCGCTCAAGAAGGACTCCGAGAAGTCGGCGTTCGTCACGGCGGAGCTGCGCCGGGCGAAGCGGCGGGCGGACGCGAAGGCGGTGCGGGCGCTGGTCGACGCTGTCGGCAGCGACCTGCGTGAGCTGGCCGCAGCCTGTGCCCAGCTCGTCGCCGACACCACCGGCACCATCGGCGAGGCGGCGGTCGAGCGGTACTACGGCGGGCGCATCGAGGCGACGGGCTTCCGGGTGGCCGACGCGGCGATCGAGGGCGACGCGGGGAACGCCGTCGCGCTCCTGCGGCACGCGCTCGCCACGGGCGTCGACCCCGTGCCGATCGTCGCAGCGCTCGGGGCCAAGCTGCGCACGCTCGCGAAGGTGGCGGCGGTGCGGGGACGAGGATCGGGGGCCGTCCGCGACCTGGGGCTGGCGCCGTGGCAGGTCGAGCGGGCGCAGCGGGACCTCGCGCGCTGGACGCCCGAGGGTCTTGCGGCGGCGATCAGCGCGGTCGCGCAGGCCGACGCCGAGGTCAAGGGCGAGAGCCGGGACCCGCAGTTCGCGGTCGAGCGGGCGGTGCTCCGGGTGGCTTCAGCGGGCTCGCGCTGACGGGAGCGCGGTCCGGGTCGGTTCCGCCTGGGCGGGCTCGGCGCCCGGGAGCACGACGGTCCTCGCGAGCACGTCCCCCTGGAAGAGCGTGAACCCCGCCGTGACGCACGCGTCGAGCGCTTCCGTCGTCTCGAGGTGCTCGGCGACGAGGCGGGCGCCGTACCGGGACGCGACCTCGAGCAGCGGCCGCCCCTGGCGCACGAGGTCGCGGTGGTCGATCTTGACGTAGTCGGCGTACGGGAGCAGGCGCACTTGGTCGGGCAGACCGACGAAGTCGTCGACCGCGATCCGGAAGCCGGCGGCGCGGAGCCGGGCGACGCCGGCGAGCACCTCGGCGTCGACGCGCACCGACTCGACGACCTCCAGCACGAGCCGTGCCGGGTCCGCGGGCAGTGCGAGCGCACCGACGAGGTACGAGCGGGTCACGTTGACGAAGGCCGGGCAGCCGGCGGCGGCGACCCCCACCCCACGGTCGGCGAACACGGAGTGGAGCACGGCGCCCGTCGCGACGTCCTGCTCCGCGGCGGCCCACCGGTCGACGCCGACACGTTCCGACGAGAGCGACCGGTAGAGGAACTCGTAGGCCCGCGGCGTCCCGTCCGGGTCCGTGATGGGCTGCCGACCGACCGGGATGCGTCGGTCGGTGGCGGCGACGGCGTCGTCCGGACCAGTCCGGCCGGTGCGCACGGCAGCGGCGTGCCCGCGCCGGTGCGATCGAGGGGCGGCGGCGGGCGCTGCGAGGGTCACGACGGATGAGAGCGTGCACATCGCGGACGATGACGCGAGTCGGAGGATCTGCGGGACGGCCGCCGTCGTCCCACCGCCGCGCCGGCGTCGGCGGGACCGAGCAGGCGGGGGGAGAGCGGGTCAGCCGACCGGGCGCAGCAGGCGGGCCGCGGAGCGGTCCAGCGTCGCCGACGGCTCGAGCAGGTTCCCCTGGAACAGGTCGAACCCGAGGTCGCGGCTCTGGTGCAGCATCCAGGGGTGCTCGATGTACTCGGCGACGAGGAGCGCACCGTACGACCGCGCGAGCTCGACGACCGGGCGCCCCTCGACGTCGAGGTCGCGCACGTCGATCTTGACGAAGTCGGTGTGGGGGAGCAGGCGGCGCTGGCCCGGGCGGCTCACGAACCCGGGGATGGCCACGCGGAACCCGCGCTCGCGCAGCCGCCGCACGCCGGCGATGACCTCGGTGTCGACCTCGACGTTGTCCGCGATCTCGATGACGAGACGGTCGGGGCGTGCCGGCACGGGCAGGTCCTGCACGAGGTAGGCGCGCGGGAAGCGCACGAACATCCAGCGCCCGTGCGCGACCTGCTCGAGGTCGGCGCGGCCGAAGGTCGCCCGCAGGACGTGCGCGGTCGCGCGCTCGTGCTGCAGCTCGGTCCAGGTCGCGTGGTGCGGTGCGGCCTGGCCACCGGTGCCGGGAGGCCGGAACGAGAGCTGGTAGGCGAAGGGCCGCAGCCGCGGCGAGAAGATCCCCTGACGCCCGACGAGCACGCGCTCGCGGGCGAGGTGCTGCGCCCAGTCGTGGCGCGCACTGTCGGAGATCGCGTCGTCCACCGCGGCGGCGAGCTGTGCCGCCAGTGCGTCCTTGTCTCCGGTCATGACGACTATGACACCATAAGCAGCCCCGACTTGACACTCCTCCGATCGGCTGAACTGCGACGACGCCGGGGAATTCGCGCCGCTCGATTTGGGCGGGTCACTCGATTGGGCGGAGCTGTGCCAGAGCCCTGCGAAAGGGGCGACTCGGCGCCCAGGATCGGTCATGATAGACGTGACACGCAGTCAATCCGTTATGACAGGAGTTCTTCCCATGTCGTCTTCCCTCAAGGCCGTCGCCGCCCTCGCCCTCGCCACCGTGCTCTCCTTCTCCGCCGCGGCGTCCGCGCACGCGTCCGAGGTGAGCCTCATGTCGGGCGGCGCCACGGGCTGCTGCCGCATGAACATGAACTGAGCAGCTCACGCCGTCTCGCCGGCTGAGCCAGCGACCGGCGTGGTAGCGGGCGCCCCATCGCCCGCTACCACGTGGTCGGAAATTCGCCCGCTGTCAGGGGCGGTAATTCCGGCTCGTCACAGGTACAGTGACGGACTATGACGACGATCGCTGACCGGGTCCGGCAGGCGCGGCTCGCTGCGGGGCTCTCCCAGACCGCCCTGGCGGGCGACTCCTTCTCGCCCAGCTACATCTCGCTGATCGAGGCCGGACGTCGCGAGCCCACGGACGCCGCGCTGGCGGTGCTCGCACAGCGGCTGGGGTCGACGGTCGAGTACCTCAAGCACGGCGACGACGGCCCGAACGAGGCCCGTGCCCGGCTCGAGATCGACTACGCGAAGCTCGACCTCAGCGCCGGCGAGCCGGCCGGGGCCCGCACGCGGATCTCGGCGATCGACCTGACGAGCGTGACGAACGCCGTCCGCGTCGAGGCGCTCATGACTTTGGCCCGCGCGCACGAGGCCCTCGGTGACCTCGAGTCGGCGGTCGCGATCCTCGAGCCGCTGCTCGACGACGCCCGTGCCCGGTCGCACAACCTCGACTCCGCGGCCATCGCGACGGGGCTCGTCGCCTCGTACCTCGAGGGCGGCGACATGCACCGCGCGGTCGAGGTCGGCGAGCGCATCCTGAGCGAGCTCGAGGCCGGCGGGATGTCCGGCACCGACGAGCACCTGCGCCTCGCGTCCACGGTCCTGTGGGCGTACGTCGAGCGCGGTGACCTCCTCTACGCGACGCACCGCGCCGCGGAGCTCGTCCGCCAGGCGGAGGCGCTCGGCAGCCCGCGCGGACGGGGCAGCGTCTACTGGAACGCCGCGCTGGTCGCCGAGCAGCGCCGCGACTACCCGCTCGCGCAGCGGTACACCGAGCGTGCGCTCGCGCTGCTGGGCGAGGGTGAGCTCGGTCGCGACCTCCCGCGCCTGCGCCTCAACTACGCCTGGCTGCTGCTGCGGAGCGAGCCCGCCGAGCCGCACGAGGCGCTGCGCCAGCTCGACCGGGCGCTGCCCGACCTGCTCGCGATCGGCTCCGAGATCGAGCTCTCGCGCGTCGACGTCGAGCGCTCGCGCGCGCACCTCGTGCTGGGCGACGTCGACGTGGCCGAGGCCAGCGCCCGCGAGGCGCTGCGCCGGCTCGGCGACCAGCCGCGCCTCGAGACCGCGGTCGCCCAGCTCGCGCTCGGTGACGCGCTGCACGCCCGGGAGGACGTCGCCGGCGCGGCGCGGGCGTACCGCTGGGCGGCGGACATGCTCGGCATGATGTCCGCGACCCGGCAGTCGGCGGCGGCGTGGCGCGAGCTCGGCGACCGCTTCCTCGGCCACGGGGACGTGGCCGGCGCCGCGCACGCGTTCGACCGCGCGCTGCGCGAGGCAGGTTTCCGACCCACGGTTCCCGCGACGCTGCGGGAGGCATGGACCGCCGCAGCGGGCTGAGGACCGCTGGGTCGGAAGAGAACGAAGGCGTCGCCCCGCAGGGGGGGTGACGCCTTCGTCGCGTCCGGGGCGCGCCGCCCGGCCGCAGGAGCCGCGCCGTCGGTCGGCGGGGCGTCGACGGTGCGTACCGCGGATCCGTGCGGCGGCCGTGTGGCGAGACGGCGGCCTCCGGAGTCACCAGGTTGCGGGGACGACGGGTGCGCCGTGCCGCGCCGCGACGAAGGCGCCGTGTCGCAGGCACGACGAACGCGCCGTGTCATAGGCACGACGAACGCGCCGTGTCGCAGGTACGACGAAGGTCCCGTGTTGCAGGTACGACGAACGGGCCGTGTCACAGGCGCGATGAACGGGCCGTGCCACAGGCGCGACGAACGCGCCGTGCCGCGGGCGCGACGAACGCGCCGTGTGGCAGGCGCGACGAACGCGCCGTGTGGCAGGCGCGACGAAGGCGCCGGCCCTGGACGGGCGGCGCCTTCGTCGTACGGTGCGCTGAGCGCGAGGTGTCAGAGCGAGCCGACGGCCTTCGCGAGAGCGGACTTCTTGTTCGCTGCCTGGTTCTGGTGGATGACACCCTTCGAGGCGGCCTTGTCGAGCTTCTTCGACGCGCTGATCAGCGCGACCGAGGCGGCCTCCTTGTCGCCACCGGCGACGGCCTCGCGGACGCGGCGCACGTGCGTCTTGAGCTCCGACTTGACGGCCTTGTTGCGCAGGCGCGCCTTCTCGTTGGTGCCGATGCGCTTGATCTGGGACTTGATGTTTGCCACGTGTGGACTTTCTGGTGTGTCGCCTGAGCGTCGGATAGGTCGTAGAGGGCCCGTCTGGTTCCGGGACTGGGGCGTGGGGACACCCGCGGAGAGGAACTGGACCAGTGCCCGCCGACCTGGGCGGACACGCGATTCACTATCTTACCAGCCGTGGTGCTCCGCGAGCGAGCCCGTGACGCGGTCGAAGAGCGCGCGCTCCATCACGGCGCCCTCGCGGCGCACGGCGTCCGGGTCGACGCGCAGGACGCGGTCGAGGCGGACCTCGCTCGGGCGGCGCCGGGCGTCCCAGTCGCCGGCGCCGATGTCGAGCCACGCCCGGCCCCAGCGCGCCTCGTCGGCCGCGTCGCGCGAGTGGTCCTTGCTCGTGAGCATGAGCCCGAGGAGGTCCGGCCCGTCGCGCCCGACGAGGAGCACCGGGCGGTCCTTGCCCTGGGACGGGTCGTCCTCGTAGGCGACCCAGGTCCAGACGATCTCGCCCGGGTCCGCGTGGCCGTCGGGGTCGGGGGAGTAGCGGGGACGGACGACGCCGGTGTAGTCCCCGCGCGCTCCGGACCGTCCGCGGGCGGGCCCGGGGCTCGGCGCAGGCCGCGCGCCGCGGTCGGGGCTCCCGGCGCCGCGGGCTGCGCGCGCTCCCCGGCCCGTGCCGGGGCGGTCGACGG
>NZ_JBFTER010000114.1:0-16175 GCF_047229345.1 Cellulomonas jepli
GTGCGGCCCCGGCGCGCGAGCAGCGCAGCGACGACGGCGAGCGCGGCGCACGCCCCGAGCAGCGTGGCGGCCGGGACGTCGACGTCGCGCACCGCGAGCCCGGCCGCGAGGAACCCGAGGACGCCCGCGAGCACCGCCCCGGCGACGACGCCCCAGACGGGCCGCCACGCGTCGGACCGGGACTGCACCGCGTCGGCGGCGACGTCCGTGACGTCCGCGACCTCCGGGGGCGGCGGCGCCTGGTCGACCCGGACGACGCGCAGGATCGTCCCGTGCGCGACCGCCTGCTCCGCGAGGGTGAGCGACGGGTCGAGCTGGTCGCCGACGGTCGTGACGAGCGCGACCGGACGTGCCGAGCGGGCCTGGCCGTCGTCGAGCAGCGACAGCACGTCGGGCAGCATCGCGGCGACCGGCTCGTCGTCGGGCAGCACGAGGTCGGCCTTGCGGCCCTCGCCCTGCACCGTCACACGGGTGTACTCGGTCACCGGTCCTCCTCGACGACCTGCAGCGTGCGGGGGTCGATCGTCACGCCCGACGCCGGGTCGGTGTAGTACCCGGTCGCCGGGTCCAGGTACCAGTCGATGCGCGGGTCGATGGTGTTCCCCTCGGGGTCGCGGGCCAGCCCGGTCTCGCGGTCGACGACGAACCCGGTCTGCGGGTCGATGAGGTCCTCGGACGTCGGGTCCTCGAGGAAGCCCGTGAGCGGGTCCTCGGGCATCTGGTCGGTCGGCTGGATCGGGTTGGCGGACAGCGCGGCGCGGAACGCGGCGAGCGCCTGGTCCTCGCGCCGGTCGTCGAGCAGGCTGACGACGAACGAGAAGGTCAGGCACCCGACCCCGGCGACGGCCGCGAGCACCACGGAGCCGACGAAGCGGCGCAGGTTCGTGTTGACCGGGCGGCGCCGGTCGAGCGCGCCGAACGACAGCGCCGACGCGAGCCGGTCGCGGTGCGTCCGCGTCGTCTCGATCAGGGTCCGGTCCGGGTCGTTCACGCCGCTCCCTCCGGCCCGGGGCCTGCCGCGCGGCGTCCCCCGGTGCTCGCGCGCTCCGCGGTCTGCGCCTGCGCGAGGTGCACCACGCGGTCGCCGAGCGCCAGTCGCGCGCCGACGGGGGCCTCGACGCGCACGTTCGGGGCGAGCCGGACCAGCGGCTCGCCCGGCAGCGCGACCGCGGTGCCGTTCGCCGACCCGAGGTCCGTGACCCACACCGAGGCGCCGTGCGGCTCGAGCAGGGCGTGGCTGCGCGAGATGCTGCGGCTCAGGTCCGGGATGCCGAGCAGGCG
The DNA here is from genome assembly GCF_047229345.1 of Cellulomonas jepli. Classification (NCBI taxonomy): domain Bacteria; kingdom Bacillati; phylum Actinomycetota; class Actinomycetes; order Micrococcales; family Cellulomonadaceae; genus Cellulomonas; species Cellulomonas jepli. Next base: position 1,282 of record NZ_JBFTER010000114.1, read on the forward strand.
GTGCGCGCCGGTCGGGTCGACGGGGCTGCGCCCGACGATGGTCGGGCCGGTGACCTGCAGCACCGAGCCGTCGTCGGTCAGCAGCACGACGGTCGCCGGGCGGCGGCTGCCCGCGGCCCAGGGATCGGCGGAGCGCGGCGCGGTGCTGCGCGAGACCGGCGTCAGCGCCGAGGGGACCACCTGCAGCGGGTCGCGCCCGCGCACGAGGTCGGCGGTCACGCCGCGCGTCGGCAGCAGCGCGAGCGGGCTGCCGGGCAGGCCGGTGCGGGCGTCGACGGTCCGCAGCCGCAGCAGGCGGTGCCCCGGGGTGCGCCCGTGCCGCACGAGCCCGGCGACGACCCCGAGCAGGGCGGCGACGGGCAGCACGAGGCCGAGCAGCGGCGTCACGAGCAGCCCGACGGCGAGCGCGAGCACGACCACGCCCGCGTCCACGACCAGAGCCCAGGTCCGCCGCGTCTCGGCGAGCACGACGCCGTGGAAGAGGACGGTCGTGGGGACGGGCGCGCGCGGCAGGGCGGACGGTGCGTCCGTGCGCGGCGGGTCGACGGCGGTGAAGGCTCGCATCGGTGCGGGAGGTCCGGGCGGGGCGCGGGTCGCGGGATCAGGACGCGCGACGTCGTGGCGGGAGCCCGGCGGGGTCCCGGAGGGCCACGACGCGCGAGGGCGCCGACGGCACGGGCGCCCCGGACCGCGCGACCGCCCCTGCGAGGACCGGTGCGGTACGGGTGAATCTCGTGGACCTCGCGGACCTCGGCATGGGACCCCCTGTGCTGGCTGACCGGCCTCGACGCTAGCGCGTGCCGCCCACATCTGTCGTGGAGGTTCCGTGCCGGTCGGCCGTGCTCCGTAGCGTGTGTCGGACGTCCGCCCTACGATCGTCCCGCTGCCCGATTCGGGTGGATTCATGACACGCAGGGGAGGGTTCATGAAGTTCGCCATGGAGGCCGACGCGCTGCAGGTGCTCGGCCGGAAGACCGCGACGGAGTCCGACGACCTCGGGCAGCTCGTGCGGAACCTCAAGGAGGCGGCCGAGCCGCTCGAGGGCACGTTCAACGGTGTCGCCAAGGCCTCGTTCGTCTCGTTCAAGGAGCGCACGGACGACATCTCGACCGTCCTGAACAACGCGCTGGTCGGCATCACGGAGTCGATCTCCGGGCAGAACCGCGCGTTCGTCACGACCGCCGACGAGGGTGCCGACGTGCACCGCTCGGCCGAGGGCTCCGCCGACTTCGCGGGTGCCGACACGTCCAAGTTCGCACCGAGGGCCTGAGGGGGACCGCCATGTCGACGAACCAGCTGGACCGCAACGACTACGACATCAACGCCTCGCAGTCGGCGCAGGCCAACTTCGAGCGGGCCGCGAGCGCGCTCGAGGCGGCTCTCGCGCGACGCGACGCGGACGTCAAGGCCGCGATGGCCGTCTACCAGGCCGACGGGGTGAGCGACCGCTACGCCGCGATGGAGCAGCAGTGGAACGCAGCGGGCACCGAGGTCCGCGGCATCATCTCCGCGATCCGCAACTCGCTGGCGGACAACGACGAGATCGCGCGTCGCGGCCTGCAGCAGGCCGCGTCCTACATCCCGGACTGACCGTGCACATCGTCCACCCGGTCGCCGACGAGTGGGATGACGAGTACTCGGTGTTCGTGGCGTCGGGCCGCTCCGTGCTGCTCTCGGAGCCCCTGGCCGCGTTCCTCGACCACGCGACGACCGAGCGCCTGCGCCCGGTCCTCGTGACGTCGTCCGACGCGCGCCTGAGCCCGTTCGTCTCGCTCGCGATGCGTCGCGCCGCGGGGCACTGGGCCGTGCGGCACGACGACGGGCGGGTGTTCGACGGGCTCTCGGGGTACCGGATCGACTCGTTCCCGGACCTGTGGCCGCGCTCGGGCACGGACCGGGACCGGCTCGGCACGTTCGCGGGCTCGGCACCGGAGCCGCGCGGGGTGCTCATGTTCGACGTGTTCGCGCACCAGCGCGCCGCGGCGGACACCCGTGTCGGGGCGCTCGCGGCGTCGGTCGTCGGCTCGCTCGGCGGGCAGCCGCTCGACGTGTGGGGCCTGCACGAGCCGCTCGTCGAGGCGTGGGACACCGCGGTGCTCACCGAGACGGCCCGGCGCGGGATGCCGGCGTCCGAGCTCATGCACGCGCGCGGGCCCGACGGCTCGTTCGTGGACGTCGCGGTCGCGCGGACGCGTCGGGGGGTCCTCGAGCAGGTCAAGGGCGGCGTGCCGGTCGGGGCGTACCCCCGGACGATCGCCGGGGTCGTCGCGCAGGCGTCGGCGACGCTCGCGGCGGTCGCGGAGGGGTTCCAGCCGACGATCGGGTTCGTGTCCCTCGCCGAGACCGACGAGGGTGCGACCCAGGGCGTCTCGGCGAAGCGCCTCGAGGTCCCGCTCGCGGTCGTCATCGGGCCGCGCGGTGTGCACGACCTGCGGGTGGACCCGGCGCGGCTCGCGGAGCGGCACGACGTGACGGTGCTCGGACGCAAGCGCCTGCCGAGCGTGCTCGTGCGGTTCAGCGACCCCGACGTGGGTCTGTGGGCGCAGCTCGTCTCGTTCGCGCACGACCTGGGGTACGACAGGATCGCCGCGGCGACCGGGCTCGACACGGAGGTATGAGGTGCCCACCGAGCTCGTGCTGCTGAGCGACGTCGAGCCGACGTCCGAGGCGATGGTGCGTGCCGCGTCGGTCGAGCACCCGCTCGGGACGTTCCTGGAGTACCGCGACGGCCAGATCCGGCAGTTCGTCGACGCGGACGGGCAGGCGCTGCTGCAGGTGTACCGGACGCGGCCGGTGTCGGTCCCGCGCGAGGCCGCGGCCGCGGTGCAGGACCCCCCGCAGTCCTTCGCGCTGTGGACGGACCTGGCCGTGCCGTACGGGGCGCCGGAGACGGCACGGGCGCTCGCGGAGGCGATCGCCGACGCGGTGGGCGGCGTGATCCGGGAGCGGGCATGACCGGCACGAGCACCACGAGGACCATCAGGACCGCCCGCACCACCGTGGCGGTCACCAGGGGGAGAGGGGAGCGGGCATGACGCGCTGGAAGATCACGCCGGCCGACGTGCAGGGCATCCTGACCGGGGTCAACGCGGACGCCGAACAGCTCGGCAAGGCGCTCACCGAGGACAAGTTCCAGGGCGTGCTCGACGGGCTGCTCTGGGGCGGTCCGCTCACGCAGGACGTCCCGAGCGCCGTCAACGCGGTCCTCGGCGACCAGAGCGCCAACCTGCGCAACATCGGCAACCGCATCAACGCGGGCGTCGTGGGCGTCTCGAACGCCGTCATCGCGTACAACAACGGCCAGGAGGACATGGCCGGGTCGTACCAGGCGGAGCTGCTGAAGTCCGCGGAGTCGGGTGACTTCTCGTACTTCGTGAAGCACGGGTACAAGGCCTGAGGGGGCACACATGACGGTCACACCGACGCAGTGCGTCGCGGACGGCGGGCTCATCAACCCGGCGGCGTTCCCGGCGAAGTCCGCGGACCTGGACCCGGAGAAGGTCCGGGTCTCGGCGGCGTCCGTGAAGACGATGGGCGCGTCGGTGCAGGACGAGACGAGCTCGATCGCGACGAGCTGGAACGGGCTCACGCACAGCTACGAGGCGCCCGAGCAGCAGCGCGTCTACGACCTGATGCGCCCGGCCGTGACGTCGGCGAACGAGCTGAAGACCGCGTTCCACACGATGGCGGGGCACCTCGAGACGTACGCGACCGCGCTCGCGGGGATCAAGCCGCGGCTGGCGTCGTTCGAGCGGCGGGCGGCGGCGTTCCGGGCCGAGGTCATCAACGGGGTGCAGGTCGACGCGTCGTCGGCGAACGATGCCAGCTTCGGTGACACCCTGAAGGGCGCGGTCGACTTCATCCCCGGCGTCGACGAGCGCCAGGTGACGGTGCCCTGGTACGAGGACGGGGACACCGTCCAGCGCAACAAGGACCTGCTCGCCGAGTACGCGGAGCTGCTCGAGGACGTCTCGACGGCGAGCGCACAGTGCGCCAACGACATCAACCGCCTCGTCACGAACATGTGCGTCACGCCGGTCGAGGTGATCCCGGCGGAGGCGTTCACCAACCCGGCACAGCCCATGCCGTGGGGCGAGCCGCGCGAGGAGGACCGCAACTGCCCGGAGTCGGTCGGCAGCGGCGCGTACACGTTCGGCAAGGACATCGTGCAGGGCGCGGGCATGCTCGTGCTCGGCTACAACCCGGAGACGGGCGGCTACTTCGAGGGATCCGCGTACGGGCAGGCCTGGGGCGGGCTGGGCGACCTCGTCGGGTCGATCGCGCTGTTCGCGTCGCCCGTCGCCTGGGTCGCGATCGGCATGCAGGCGAACGGGGACACCGACAACGACTTCATCCGGTTCATGGACGACCGGTACGACACCGTCGTCGGCGGCCTGGGCAGCCTCGTCGGCTACGACCACGGGGCCGAGGACGGCTGGCACAAGTGGAAGGAGGACGGCGTCGCGGCCGGCACCGGTGCCGTGCTGAGCGTCGGCACGTTCTTCATCCCCGGCGCCGGGCAGGTCGGGACGCTCGCCAAGGGTGGGTCGATCGCGGCGAAGGGCGCCAAGTTCGTCGCCATGGCGACGGAGTTCGTGGTCCAGGGCGGGTCCTGGGTCGTCAAGGGCGGGATCAAGGTCGCCACCGCTCTGCGGGAGGCGCTCGTCTTCGGGGGCGACCTGCTCGCGGGCAACCTGCGCGGGCCCGCGCTCGCCGGTGTGGGCGCAGGGGGCGGCGGCATCCGGTTCAACGCCACCGCGATGGCCAGCTCCGCGGCCGACGGTACGCCGTCGGTCACGCCGCGGCGGCCTCCCGTCAGCAGCGACCTCTTCCCGTCGTCCCGCGGGTCCTCGCCGATCGGGTCGGCCCCTGCGCCGCGCGTGTCGGCGCCTGACGTGGACGTCACGCCGGCGCGGCCGGCGGGCAACGGTGGGGGTGACGCGTCGGGTCCCGGCTCCCCGAACCGGGACGGCTCCCCGAACCGGGACGGCTCCCCGAACCGGGACGGCTCCCCGAACCGGGACGGCTCCCCGTCGAGCCCCGGAGCCCGCCCGGGCGACGCGAGCGGTCCTGAGCGGCCCGGTACGCGTCCCGTGGACGAGAGCCCGCGGGCCGGGGACGGCACTCAGGCGCCCGGTGACGGGCGCGGTCCGAGCACCGGCGAGCCGGGCGTCCCCGACCGCGACGGCTCTCCGGCCGAGCCCGCGGACCGCCCCGATGCAGCGCCCGACGGGGGCGAGCCCGTGGGCCGTGACGGTGACACCCCCGCTGCTCCTCGCGATCCCGCGGAACCGGAGGTCGGCACCGGCGCCGGCACGAAGGAGTCCCCTTACGTCTACGCGTACGAGAACCCCGCCGAGCCGCTGCACGGGACCCCGAAGCCTCAGGCGACCGAGCTGCTGGACGTCGGCCCGTCGAAGAGCCACCCGTCCGGCTCGCGAGAGCACATGCTCGCCCGCTGGAGCGAGTACCTGGACAAGAAGAACGGTGGCGGTCTCTCGTGGGAGAGGTGGCGCGACACCTACATCCGCAACCAGGGTCACCATGCCCGGGGTGTGGCCTTCGAGTCCGCGTACTTCGACGTCCGGGAGTCCTCGGCGGGGTGGCTGCGCAACGAGTCCGTCGAGCAGCTGACCGGCGTGAACCGGAACTACGACGGTCTCCTCGCCGCCGAGCAGCGGGCCCTCGAGATGAAGTCCGGCGGCGGCATCGACAAGCGCCAGCTCGTGAAGGACAAGGAGCTCGTCGACGCGGGGTGGGAGATCAAGTACGTGTTCGGCAAGCCGCCGAAGGCGGGCACCATCCGGAGGCTGGAAGCGGCTGGCATAGAATGGGAAGTGTTCTTCGGGCAAGCGGTGATCCGCTAGGTCGGCATTGTCTCCGCGTTCTTTCTCCGAAAGGTGATTCGTGACCGTCGGTCAGGCGAACGAGCAGTTCGAGCAGTGGCTCGAGGAGATGCACCCGCGTCTCGCACGCTTCGAGGACTTCCTGATGCCGCAGTCCTGGACGCGAGGGTTCCGGCGCGAGTCGCTCGCCGAGCTCGAGGCACACATGCTCGAGCGGTGGCCGGACCGTGCGGCGTTCGCCGAGCAGCCGGACCCCGACTTCGTCGACGGCGCAGTCCGGTACATCGGCGAGACGCTGCTGCGCCTCGGCGGCGGGAGCTGGTTCGTCGACGACGACGCCTCGTCGATCCTGGGCGGACGCCCGTACATCCGGCTCGACACTCTGGACAGGACGGCGATCTCGCCGTTCAACCTCATGACCACCCTGCTCGCCCGACGCACCGGCCAGGTCCTCACCAAGGTGTTCGACGCACAGAGCGCGCGCGTCGTCGAGCGCCGTGAGAAGGAAGGGCCGGGCTGGGAACCTCACCGTGCCCCGGTTGCCGGGCTCACCCCGGAGGCCACGGAGTCGGCCTCGCAGAGCCCGGAGCGTGCCGAGTGGGTGAGCCAGGTGCCCGGGTGGATCGAGGAGCTCCGTTCGCGCCTGGGTGCGGACGGTGGCCGGCTCGATCTCAGCCCGGGCTCGGTCGACGTGCTCGAGGGCTGGTTGCTCACCGAGGTCCCGGCCGGCTCCGCACCCTCAGACGTCCTGCGCGACGCGTCCGCCGCGTACCTGGGGGAGGTCGCCCGGTCGAACGCGGGCGGCGACTGGGTCTTCCGGTCGGGCGACCCGGACGAGAACCCGTACGCCGGCCGGCCGTGCGTGCGACGCGAGGACGAGGACGGCAAGCCCCGGAACTGGCCGCCGCACGTCTCGTTCGACGCCGTGCTGCGGGATCGAGCGCCGGGCGTGCTCGCTCGTCATCTCGCGTCCTACAGCGCCTGAGTCTCGCCCCGTCCGACGGGTGATGGGCGGGACCCGGTGCACGCGGTCGAGAACAGGTACGCGCACCGGCCGGACTGCCACCGTGCGCCGCAGCGTGCCGTGACTCGCCTCCGCGGCCGGGTGCGCTCACGCGCCGGGGGAAGGTGATCAGTGATGTCAGCAGATGAGGCCCGCTCGACGACCCGCTTGCCGGAGCAGTCCCGCATCGTCGGCGAGGTCGCGCGTCTCGTGGTCGCGGAGCTCGACGAGCCGTGGGACCGTGCCGTCCTGGACTTCCGCGCGCTGGCCCACTCGGCGGAGCACGGGCTCGACATCTGGCGCGGGGGCACGGTGGAGGAGGACTTCCCGCCGGACGCCACCCTGCGCCTGCTCTTCGAGCTGCGCGAGGTGATGTACGTCCCGAGCGCCGGGACGTGGTTCGGCGTCGAGATCGAGATCACGGCGGACGGGCGGACCCAGACGCGGTTCCACCACGACGACGAACCGGCGTGGTTGCTGCCTCCGGACGACGAGACCTATGTCGACGACCTCGAGAAGTACCCCCGCGACGAGGAGAACCAGCCGGAGTGGTTGCGGCAGAAGGTCGCGAGGGCCCGAGCGCAGAGCGAGCGCGAGCTCGGCCCGGGCGACTGGGTCGGGCTGCGGTTCGAGGCGTCGTTCACCACCGACGGGCAGCTCTCGACCGAGCTCGACTTCCGGCCGCCGCCCTCCGCGGCACGCTGGGCCGAGGCGGTCGCGGGGCGGCTCGCGGAGCGGGGCATCGCGGCGCGTGCCGGCGAGAGCATCGACGACGAGAGCGGCGTGACGTACCCGGACGTGCGCGTCGGGCTGGGGACCGGGTACTGCAGCGTGGCGTTCTGGGCCGACGAGGTCTTCTGGTCGGTCGACGTGGCCGCCTCTCAGGGGGATCTGGGGACCGTGCGGCGAGCCGCCACTGCGGTGCGTGAGGTGGTCCAGGACGTGACGGGCTGGAGGTTTGTCGACGCCAGGGTGACGACGGCGTACGAGCGCGCGATGCTGGGGCTGCCGCGGTAGGACGCAGGTTCCAGCCCGGCCGGGGACGAGCGCTCGAGGCGGTCGCGCGTGGGCGAGAGGTGCGAGGCGAACGACTGTGCACAGGTTCGGTGCCGAGGGCGAGCAGGTCGAGACGTTCCTCCGGGAGGTCCGTGCCACGGACGTCGACGGCTGGAGGCGGTTCCTCGAGGTCTCCCGGCCGAGCGCCGACGCGCGGGCAGCGAACCGGGCGATCGGCGACGCGCCGATGTCGGCGGTGGTCACGCACAGCCGTGTACAGCGCCGCGCTCGCTGCCGTGCGGAGTCTCGGACTGAAGGTCGAGGACTTCCCCGAGGGGGCTCGGCTGCTCAGGATCTCTGCGGGCGTCGAGGCTGCGGCGATGGCCATCGCCGCAGGCGACGGGCTCACGGCGGCGCAGCGGCGGGCGCTCCTGGAGACGTTCGCCGAGGCCGGCTTCCGCTCCGTGCAGCCCGTGCTCGACGCCGAGGGTCGCCGGTGACCGGATGACTGCGACCCCGGTACGGCAGAACGGTCTCGTCGAGCGCAGGACGCCGTGGGGCAGCCCTCCCGGGAGGGCCGGACGACGGTGCAGAAGCTCGGTGCCGAGGGCTCGCGCTGCGTCGCGAGCAGATGGACCCCGACTGTGAAGGAGGAGTGACGTGCACGCCGAGCTCGGACCGCACGGAGGCCTGGTGGCACGGTTCTTGGACGAGGTGCGGACGAGGAGGGTCGACTGGCCCGAGCTCGCGGTGCGAGCGGAGGGTCCCGGGGTCACGTCGGCGATGTACGCGCTCGCCGAGCTGCACTGGCCGCGCGCCGTCCTGAGTGCGGTCGACGAGGCCGGGCTCGATGCGTTCACCTCGTTGGGGCTGTCGAGGTCGGACTTCACGGACCCGCTGGCGCTCGGTGACGTGAAGGTGAGCGTGCTGGCCGCGACGAAGGCGATCGCCGCGGGCGACCAGCTGCCCGTCGAGCACCGGCGGGCGCTGCTGCAGGCTTTCGCCGACGAGGGGTTCGAGTCCGCGGTCGCCGCGCTCCGGGAGAGGCCTGAGTCGTCGTAGGACACGCCTCCGCGACGGGTTGCGCTCCACGGGCGGAGGAACCCCGGCGAGCGGGTCGCTGCACGTCTCGGCGGACGACGCGCTCGGGGTGGTCGCCGGTCAGCTCCCGATGCGCGGGAACGGGCGTGTCGAGAACACGACCTCGACCGGCACCTCGAAGTGCTCGGCGATGCGCAGCGCGAGGAACAGGCTCGGGCTGTACTCGCCGCGTTCGAGGTAGCCGACGGTCTGGTAGTGGACGTCGAGGGCCTCGGCGAGCTGGCGGCGCGAGATCCCGCGCTCGGCGCGCAGCACCGCGATGCGGTTGTGGACGGTCTCGGGCGCCCGCTGGCCCGCGGGCGGTGGACCGGCGGTGCGCAGCCCGGGCGCCCGGGGCTCGGCCGCCTGCGCCTGCGCCTGCTCCGCCGGCCGCCCGCCCGCTCGCGACCCCTCCGCCTCCCGGCCCACGGCCTCAGCCAACGCGCTGCATCCGTTCCTGCCGGCGGGCCTCGACGGACGAGCCGGACTCGCGCCGGGCCATGCGGCGCAGCAGCGGGGGGAGCAGGAGCATCGACACGACCGCCCACAGTACGAGCACGACGACGGTCTCGAGCGTGCGCCACGAGCCGCCGATCTCGAGCGCGGCGGCGGCGTCCGGCAGGAAGGCGGACCTCATGCCGAGCCCCACCCAGTACATCGGGAACAGCTGGGCGACGCTCTGGAGCCACCCCGGGAGCGAGCTGAGCGGCACGAAGATGCCCGAGATGATCGCGAGCCCGATGACGGGCAGCATGCCCCACGTGCTCACCTTGTTCGGGCTCGTGGCGAGCGAGCCGATGATGAACCCGATCGGCAGGCAGGTGACCAGGCCGAGCACGAGGTAGCCGGCGACGGCGAGCCAGCCCTGCGCGCCCTGGTGCATGAGCCCGTCGAACAGCAGCGCGCTCGGCACGAGCAGCACGACGAGCATGGGCAGCACGCCGAGGCTCTGGAACAGGAACTGCCCGGAGACGTAGCCGGTCATGCCGTGGGGCACCGCCTTGGCGCGCAGCAGGGTGCCGTCCTCCCGCTCGATCGACAGCGTGAAGGCGGGGCCGACGATGCCGCCGAACACCACGAGCGCGCCCAGCATGCTGGGCAGGATGAGGGTCGGGAGCAGGAGCCCGGTCCCCTCGACGGGCGTGTCCCGGTTGGCCCACAGGTAGGCGAGGGACCCGAGGCCGACGACGACGTAGAACATCCAGTCCTGCGAGCTGCGCAGGCTCTGCCGGAACTCCGCGAGGCCGCGCCCGATCCCGACGCGGACAGCGTAGGTCGTGTGGTTCATCGGGTCGCCTCAAGGAGCCGACGGCTGTCCGGGGCCGTCTCGTGCCGGTGCACCAGGGTCATGTACGAGTCCTCGAGCGTGGTGCGGCGGACCTCGAGGTCGGTGACGTCGTCGTGCTGCGCGAGGAGCTCGCGGACGAACGCGGTCGCGTCGTGCGCGGGGTGCACGAACCGCTCGCCGCCGCGGGCCCAGCGGACCTCGGACGTCCCGGCCACCTCGCGGGCGAGCGCGTCGGCGCTGCCGTCGGCCACGATCCGGCCGCCCGCGAGGATGAGGATGCGGTCGGCGAGCTTCTCGGCCTCGTCGAGGTCGTGGGTCGTGAGCACGATCGTGGTGTCCTCGAGGTCGGCGAGCCCGGCCACGATGTCGTGGAACTCGCGCCGCGCCTCGGGGTCGAACCCGGCGGTGGGCTCGTCGAGGAACAGCAGGTCGGGACGCCCGACGATGCCGATCGCGACGTCGAGCCGCCGGCGCTGGCCCCCCGACAGGGTCGAGATCTTCTGATCGGGGTGCGCGGTGAGCCCGACGGTCGCGACGAGCTCGTCGGTGTCGCGGGGCCGCGGCCGCCCGGGCACGCCGTAGGGCACGTAGTAGCGGCCGAGGTGCGCGAGCAGGTCGCGGACCCGCCAGCGACCGTGGTCGCGCCACGACTGGAGCACGATGCCGATGCCGGCGCGCCAGTCCTCGCCGGCGGTCGCGGGGTCCTCGCCGAGCACCCGGACCTCGCCGCCGGAGCGGTTCCGGAAGCCCTCGAGGATCTCGATGGTCGTGGTCTTGCCGGCGCCGTTGGGCCCGAGCAGGGCGATGACCTCACCGCGCCGGACCTGCAGGTCGACGCCGTCGAGCACGTCGGTGGTGCCGTACCGCATCCGCAGGTCACGGACGTCGATCACCACGTCGTCGTGGCGCATGGGTTCACCCCTGGGATGTCGTTGGTCTGCCATCGTATGTAGCAGGTGTACTACCGACCGTCGTCTCGCGTCAACGGGTTTGGCGCCGTGCATCCCGGGCCCGGCCGGCGCGCGCTACGGTCCGCGGATGAGCACCTCCGTCCCGCAGAGCGGCCCGAACCCGACCCGGCACCCGGTCCCGCACCCCCCGGCCGGGCCGTCCCCCGCGGCGCCGGCGACCCCGCGCTCGACGCGCGGGGCGAAGATCCTCACCGCCGGCGGGGCGCTCCTGCTGCTCCTCACGCTCGTGGTCGGCATCGGCGTCGCCCGCGTGTTCCTGGGCGTGCTCCCGCTCGGCGTCGTCACGTCCCAGGGCGAGCCCGGCCCCGCGGTCGTGGCGAGCCTCGACGCGCCGGGGGCCACCGAGGTCGAGCTCCCCGCGGACCGGTACGCGGTCTACGTCGCGCAGCCCTCGGCGGACCGGGGAGGTGCGGGCGACGGCGACGACGCCGTCGGGCTCGCGGCCGACCTGGTGGTCACCGGCGCGGACGGCACGGCGGTCGACACCTCGCGCGGGCCGCAGGTGACCTCGACCACCGGCGGGGGCGGCGTCACCGCGCACACCGTCGCGTCCTTCACGATCACCGAGCCCGGCACGTACACGGTCGTCGCGCCGCCGACCGAGGACGGTTCGACCGCGACCGTGCTGCTCGCACCCGACCAGGACTTCGCGCCGTTCCTCGCCGGGATCTTCGGGTCGATCCTCGGGGTCTTCCTCGCGATCGGCCTCGGGCTCGTCGGGTTCCTCCTGCTGGCCGGCGGGATCGTGTGGTGGGTGCTCGCGCGCCGGACGCGTCTGCCGTCGGCAGATCTGCCGCAGGCAGACGGACGGGTCCCGGGGGCTCCGGCGGTGTGACGGTGGGGTGACCAACCCCGCACCGGAAGGCACCCCGATGACCGTCTCCACCAGCCCGCCACGGACCGGCCTCCCGCCGGTCACCGCGCGCACCGAGGCCCCGCCCGCCCCGTTCGACGACCAGCTCGCGACGCGGCTCCTGCACCAGCGCATCGTCGTGCTGGGCCGGGAGGTCGACGACGCCATCGCGAACCGCATCTGCGCGCAGCTCCTGCTGCTGTCCGCGGAGGACCCGCGCCGCGACATCGCGCTCTACATCAACTCCCCGGGCGGCTCGGTGAGCGCCGGGCTCGCGATCTACGACACCATGCGGCTCATCCCCAACGACGTCGCGACGCTCGCGATGGGGCTCGCCGCGAGCGCCGCGCAGTTCCTGCTCGCGGCCGGCACGCCCGGCAAGCGGTTCGCGCTGCGCCACGCCCGCGTCCTCATGCACCAGCCGTCCGGCGGGCTCGGCGGCACCGCGGTCGACATCGCCATCCAGGCGCAGAACATGGCGCACGTGAAGCGCACCATGCAGGGGCTCATCGCCGAGCACACGGGCCAGCCCGTCGAGACCATCGAGCGCGACAGCGACCGGGACCGCTGGTTCACGGCCGACGAGGCGCGCGAGTACGGGATCGTCGATCGGGTCGTCACGCAGCTCGACGACGTGCGCCCCGACGCCGGCCGCGCGAAGGTCGGCCTCTGATGGCCGGGCAGTACACCGTCCCGATGGTCGTCGAGCAGCGGCCGACCGGGGAGCGGTTCTCGGACGTCTACAGCCGGCTGCTGTCGGAGCGGATCATCTTCCTCGGCACCGAGATCGACGACGGCGTCGCGAACGTGACGATCGCGCAGCTGCTCCACCTGCAGTCGGAGAGCGCTGACCTCGACATCAGCCTGTACATCAACTCGCCCGGCGGCTCGCTCACCGCGCTCATGGCGATCTACGACACGATGCAGTTCGTCAAGCCGCAGGTCCAGACGTTCTGCATGGGTCAGGCGGCGTCGGCGGCGGCGGTCCTGCTGGCGGCCGGGGCTCCGGGGAAGCGGTTCGCGCTCGAGCACGCGCGGGTGCTGCTGCACCAGCCGTCGGGCGGCGGGGAGGGCACCGCGGCGGACCTCGAGATCCAGGCCCGCGAGGTCCTGCGGCTGCGCGCTCAGGTCGAGCAGGTGCTCGCGCGCCACACGGGCCACACCGTCGAGAAGCTGCGTGCCGACACCGACCGGGACCGGATCCTCACGGCCGACGAGGCGGTCGCGTACGGGCTGGTCGACGGGGTCGTGCGCACGCTCAAGACGGGTGCGGTGCAGGCGGCGTAAGGCCGCCGGGTCAGGCCGCGCGCAGCAGCACGGTGGCGGACGTGCCCGTCGTCGGGCCCGGGGCGTGCACGGGCTGCAGCACGTGGAGCGTGCCGCCGCTCGTCCGCCCCGGGAGCGCCGTCAGGTCGACGACCTGCGCGTGCCCGACGAGCGTCCGGTGCGCGTCCGCGAGCAGGTCGGCCAGACCCATCCCGAGTGCGCCGCACACCGCGACGAGCACCTCGGACGACGCCTCCTTGCGGCCGCGCTCGATCTCGGACAGGTACGCGACCGAGACCCGGGCGTCGGTCGCGACGTCGCGCAGCGTGCGGCCCTGGGCCTCGCGCCGTGCCCGCAGGATCGAGCCGACGAGCCGTCGCAGCAGGGGTTCACGCGCCATGGGGACCTCCCGGGTCGTCTCCTGGCGAACGTAGCAGCGCGTGCGGCCTGCGCACCGGACACGGGGTCCGCCCGCAGCGAACGATGAGTTCCGCCGCGCGCGCCGGTCCACACCCCCGACCAGCGCCCTGCTCCCGGAGGAGAGACCCGTGCGGCTCACCGTGCACACGTTCCTGACCGTCGACGGCGTCATGCAGGGCCCGGGGGCGGCCGACGAGGACGCCTCAGGCGGCTTCACGCGCGGCGGGTGGCTCGTGCCGTACGCCGACGAGGACATGGGCGCGATCGTCGACGACTGGTTCTCGCGCGCGGGGGCGATCCTGCTCGGGCGCACGACGTTCGACATGATGCGCGACTACTGGACCCAGGTCACCGACCCCGGCGACCTCGTCGGCGTCGCGCTCAACGGGCTGCCCAAGTACCTCGCGTCGCGCACCGTGACCGAGCCGGGCTGGGCGTCGACCACGGTGCTGGGGGACGACGTCGTGCAGGCGGTCGCCGCGCTCAAGGAGAAGCCCGGCGACGAGCTGCAGGTGCACGGCAGCGGCGCGCTCGTGCGGACGCTGCACGCCGCGGGCCTCGTCGACGAGTTCCGGCTCCTGGTGTTCCCGGTCGCCGTCGGGCACGGCAAGCGGCTGTTCGCCGAGGACGCCCCGCCGACCGGCTTCGACCTCGTCGAGCAGCGGCGCACCCGGGCCGGCGCGGTGTACTCGGCGCTGCGCCCGACCCCGTTCGAGGCCGCCGACCACCCGATGCCGGAGGACGGCCGCGCGACCTTCTGACCTGGGCGGCAGCGCGGTCCGGGCTCCGTCACCGGATGTGCACGCTCGCGAACACAACCCTCACCGGACCGCCCCCGGCACGGCCGTCGCAGGCGTGCGGCAGTCCCTAGCGTGGGCGCCATGACCGACGCCGGCCCGCCCGCCACCCCTGCCGAACCGACCCCCGGGCGCCCCGAGCCCGGCCCGGACGACGCCCCGGCTGCGCCCGCTGCCGGTGGTTCGCCGGCCGACCCGGTCGCCCCGGCCGCGGACCCGGCTGGTGCCTCGCCCGCTCCGGCAAGGCCGACCGCGGCGCCGAAGCCCGAGCCGTCGGACGGTGCGACCCCGGGCTCCGCGCCACCGCTCCCCGCGGCGCCCGCCGCGCAGCCCGCGCCGGCCCCGACGGCGACGGCTCCGCGCGGTCCCGCGCC
>NZ_JBFTER010000115.1:0-16079 GCF_047229345.1 Cellulomonas jepli
GGCCCCGGTCGAGGCACCCGCACCCGCACCGGCCCCGGCACCCGCACCCGCACCCGCGGTCCCCGCCGTCCCGGCCTCGCCCAGCGCCGCGAACCCCGAGGCGATGCCGCCGCCGACCGGCAGCCCGTGCGACAGCGCGCCCAGCCCGAGCACGCCGAGCACGAGCGGCGCGATGACGACGCGCATCCCGTGGTTGACGTCACCGAGCTCGAGCAGCAGCGCACGGCAGTCCCCGCACGTCTCGACGTGCGCGTCGACCTGCGCGGTCTCCCGCTTCGCGAGCCCGCCGCGCACGTACGAGCCGAGCTTGCCCGAGACGCCGCGGCAGCCCTCGGTGAGCGGCTCCTGGAGGTGCTCCTGCAGGTAGGCCTGGCGCAGGCCCTCACGGGCGCGGTACGCGAGGGCGGCGACGCCGTTCGCGCTGAGCCCGAGCAGCGGCGCGATCTGGGCCGGGCTCATCGCCTCGACCTCGGTGTACCAGAGCACGGCCTGCCAGCGCTCGGGGAGCGTGCGGTAGGCGCGCGAGACGACGCCGCGCTCGAAGCCCTCGAGCGCCGGGTCCTCGGTCGACGCCGCCGGGCCGACGGCGGCCTCGAACGTCGTGACGTCGTCGGTCGGCTCGACGCGGCGCCCGCCCTGGACGCGGAGCATGCCGAGGCGGCGGACGACCGTGAACAGGTACGCGCGGAACGCGACGTCCGGTCCGCCGCCCGTCTGGATGATCGAGTAGACCTTGGTGAACGCGTCGGCGACGACGTCCTCGGCGTCGGCGGCGGAGTTCGTGTACTGGCGTGCGACGGCCCACGCGGCTCCGGCGTGGCGCTCGTACAGGTGGCCGAAGGCGTCCGAGTCGCCGGTCCGGGCAGCAGTGATCAGCTCGGCGTCGCTGAGGACCGTGTCCTCGACCCCGGCGCTGCTCATCCGCACCGCTCCTCGCTCGTCGTCCTGCGCGCGGCCGCTCCCCCAGGGCCGCGCGTCAGTCCCAGGCGGGTCGCAGCGCTGCTGTCGTCGTCCTCCCGGGACGACAAGAGTCGCACATCCGCGCGTTCTCCAGGATCCGTCTCGAAAAACTTCGCCCGAACCCGCGTCATAGGAGCGGGGAAGCGCGCTCTCATCCGGTGTGACGACCACAGGACCGGACAGCAGCCAGGCAGTTCCGCCGGCTCTCCGCGAGCGTTGGCGGAGCCAGAGCGCCGAGTCGGTGTGGCTCCGGCCGGCCGACTGGTACCACCCCGCGGTCGACGCGGTCGTGGAGGCGGTGCTCGCCGGACGGGACCCGTCGGCGCCGGCGGAGCGGCTCGGCGAGGTGCGCGGCGGCGCGGGCGTCGGGATCTCCGAGGCGATCGAGGACCTCGCGTGCCTCTACCGCTCGACGGGTGCGATCGAGCCGCCCCTCGCGGTCGTGCGGGCGCTGTGCGAGGGCTGGTCCGCCGCGCAGGGCGGCGCGCTGCTCATGGGCTCGTGCCTCGACCCCGAGTCGGGCCTGCCGACCCGCGACTACCTCGTCACGCGCCTCGGCGAGACGTACGGCCAGGCCGAGCGGGACGACACGTTCGCCCAGCTCACGCACTGCCTCGTGCTCGTCGACGTGGCCGCCGCCGAGGTCTCGCCGTGGACGCGCATGGCGCGCTCGGCCGCCGTCGGCGCCGCGCTGCGCAACGCCTACGGTCCCGGCCACCCGATGGCGACGCTCGGCGGCGGGCTGTTCGCGGTGCTCGCCGAGCGGGACCCGGAGCTCGGCCCCGGCATCTCGGTCGCACGCCTCGAGATCACGCACCAGGCGGAGCTCCTCGAGGTCCGCGACCTCGTGCGGCAGCCGCCGCGCATCTGGACCGAGCAGCTCCCGCGCACGCACGAGCGCGCGGTGCAGCTCCTCGCCGAGATCGCCCGCTGACGCGGGACCCAGCTCCGCCGGGACTGCTGAACCCCCTCGCCGTCCCGGCGTGACCTCTTCTCCGGCTGTGGCGTCGGTTGGGCACGGGGGGCTCAGCCGACGTCACGGCCCGAGAACCGCCCGAGCGCACCGGCAGGACGCCGGAGGCGGGGCGAGCAGCAGGCCGCGACGGACGGCCCGGTGGACCTGACCCGGGACGACCGAGGCGGGGCCCGGCGGACGGGCAGACGTCGACCCCGCCGTCAGCGAGGCGACGACGGGGTCGGACGACGTGGGCGACCGGTCAGCGGTGCGTGTAGGTCAGGCAGTCGGCGAGGTCGCGGCCGGCGCCGACCCGGACCGCCGGTGCGCCGCACTCGAGGTGGTCGTTGTGCGCGCAGTCGTGGCGCTGGCACGCGCCGACGTGCGAGACGACCCGGTCGAGACCGCCGCGGATGTCGAGCGGGATGAAGGTGGCGCAGGCGGCGTCAACGCCGCTGCCGCCGATCGTGACCGCCTCGGCGTGGCAGCCGTGGTGGTGGTCGTTGTAGGAGCACTGGTCGACCGAACACTCGCTGACGGCGGGCATGTCCGTGAGGGCGCTCATCCTGACCTCCGAGAGGGTGTCGTACGGATCGTGCGGTCCCTCTCGACGGTAGACCCGGAGCCGCCCCCGCGCCCAGGGGTCGCCCTCTGCGGGTCTGCCTCGGGGTGCCGACGGGCGTGGGGCGCACCCCTCGGGCGCCCGTGGCGGCGTGTCGCGCCCGACGTGACTGACAGGGCCCTGACACACGACGCCGCCGCGCGGTACCGTCACCCGCCTGGGTGAGTCAGGCGTCCCGCGACCGAGGAGTCCGATGTCCGTCGTACGTCCGTCCCTGCCCCCGTCGACCGTCCGCCGTGAGCGGCTGCACACCCGGCTGATCGCCGGCCCTCTCGCCCTGGTCGTCGCGGGTCTCGGCCTGCTCAGCCCGACGGTCGCGCACGCGACCGCCACGTCGGCCGACGGCGAGAGTCCCGCTGCCGCTCTCGCCGCCGCGGCGCCCATCGCCACGACCCTCGGGATCCTCAAGATGGACCCCGTGCTCACCGTCGGCAGGCACACGTGGGTCCACGCGTACTTCCGGGCCGCCAGCGGGAGCGCCCCGTCGAGCGGCGAGGTCGAGATCGCCTTCGCCGACGACGTCGTCGACCGCTTCACGCTCAACGCGACCGGCTCGTTCTCGCGGCTCATCACGGTCCCGTCGGACATCGCGCCGGGTGAGCATGTCCTCACCGTCCGGTACCTCGGCACCGTGCGGCACGCGGCGTCGAGCACGGACATCCCCGTGACCGTGCAGGAGCGCGGCTTCGTGAGCCAGACGCCCACCCGCATCCTCGACAGCCGGGTCGCCGGCACGTTCTGCACCGACGTGCGCGCTGCCGGGAACCTGCCGGCCGAGGCCACGGGCCTGATGCTCAACGTCACCACGGCGATGCCGTCGGGCGGGGGCAACGTCGTCGTGTACCCCGACACCGATCCCGGCCGCACGCCGGTGCCCGCCGGCTCGACGGTCAACTTCGAGCCCGGCAGGGACGTGGCGAACTCCGCGTACGTCGAGCTGCCCGCGAACGGACGCCTCTGCTACACGACGGTCGGTGCGTCCTCGGTGCGCATCATCCTCGACGCCACCGGGTACACCACGAAGACCTCGGGCCTGATGGCCGTGCCGTCGACCCGCCTGCTCGACACCCGTCCCGGCGGGGTCGGGAACATGAAGGGCCTCTACGGGGGGCCGGACGTCGACGGGCCGCTGCCTCCGCGGGCGCCCCACGTGATCTGGGCCAGCACCCCCCGGGGCATGCCGAGCGAGGGCACCATGCTGGTGAACGCCACGGTCACCGGGGCCGGGGCCGACGGGCACCTGCGCGTCTTTCCCGAGAACGAGTGGTTGGACCTCACGACGTCGCTCGTCAACTACGCCCCGGGCGTCGACAAGGCCAACACGGGACTCGTCCGCTTCGGCGGAGGGAAGCTCGCCCTCTACTCCGACTCGACGGCCCCGGTGCACGTGATCGTGGACGCGCTCGCCTACGCGCTCCCCGGCAGCGCCTTCACCGCACAGAGGTCCTCGCGCGTGCTCGACACCCGGAACGCGGCGCTCTCGGACGGCCCTGTGGAGCCGCGCTCGGTGTACTCGCTCGACCTCACCGACAAGGTCCCGTCGATCGCGAAGTCGGTGGTGCTCAACGTGACGGCGGTCCGGCCGACGACCACCGGCCACCTGCGCGTGTTCCCCGACACGGCGGGTGACGGCACGACGACGCCCCCCGACGCCTCGACGATCAACTACATCCCGGGGCGGGACATCCCCAACCAGGTCGTGCTCGGGCTGCCCGAGAACAAGCAGGTGGCCTTCTACTCGGACACGGCCGGCGGGTCCGTCGACCTCGTCGTCGACGTCGTCGGCTACGTGCTCGACTGACGGCGACCCGCGCCCGCGCCTCGCTGCCGACCTCGGCGGCGAGGCGCGGGCGGCGCGGGTCGGCCGAGCCGGGCCTCGGGCTCGGTCCGCGGGTGGCAGGTGCACCGCACGGGTCGGACGGCGTGCGCTCGTGTCATGACTCCATGAACTTGCGTCACACTTGTCTGCGACTCCTGCGCCGGAACCACTTCTCCGGCGCGCTCGACGGCCGATGCTGTCGGAGGTACGCCACCCGACCCGAGAGGTTCTCGTGAACACTGACGTCCGGCCGGGCATCTCCCGTGCCCTCACCTCGTCCCGCCCGAGCCGCGCGTCGGTGCGCACCGCGCTCGCCGCCGTCGTCCTCGCCCTGCTCGGCACCGGCCTCGGCGTCGCGACCCCCGTTGCCGCGCACGCCGCCGCCCCGGCCGCGACCGCACCGGCGGTCGCCGTCCAGCCGGCACCGGGAAGCCCCGAGGCGTACCTGTTCACGCGCGTCAACCAGGTCCGCGCCCAGAACGGCCTCGCTCCGCTGCAGTACCGCGCCCGGCTGGCCGAGGTCGCGGAGACGTGGTCGCAGGAGATGGCGCGCACCAGGACCCTGGCCCACAACCCGCGCATCTCCTCGCTCATCGAGCCCGGCTGGACGGCGTGGGGCGAGAACGTCGGCTACGCGGGCGGGTACGCCGACAACGCCGAGCGGATCTTCACGGGCTGGATGAACTCGTCCGGCCACCGCGCGAACATCCTGAGCACGCGGTTCACGTCGATCGGCATCGGCGCCGCGACGGACTCGCGCGGCTACCTCTGGTCCACCCAGGACTTCGCGACCTACCGCTGACGAGGGCAGCCTGCGGCGCGCTCCGGGCAAGTGCGCACCGCAGGCACCTCATGCGATCGTCAAGGACAGGCGACAACGGCCGCGAACCGGTCTACCGTCGGTCTATGAATCCCGCGCATCTCGCACCGCACGACGACGCCCCCGGGCCGCTCCTGACCTCGGGTCGCGACGCCGACGTGTACGCGCTCGACGACGACCGCGTCCTGCGCCGCAACCGCCACGGCGAGAGCGTGCTGCGCGAGGCCGCGGTCGTCCGGCACGTGTGGGCGCACGGGTTCCCCGCCCCGCAGGTGTTCCGGGCCGAGGGCGCCGACCTCGAGATGGAGCGGCTGCACGGCCCGACGCTGCTCCAGGCGCTCGCCGCCGAGGAGGTACCGCTGCGCGAGGGCGCGGTCGTGCTCGCCGAGCTGCTCAACCGCCTGCACCGCCTGCCAGTGCCGCAGGACGACCTGCTCGCGGTCGGCGGGCCGGACGACGTCGTCGTGCACCTCGACCTGCACCCGGGGAACGTCGTCCTCACCGAGTCGCACGGGCCCGCGGTCGTCGACTGGTCGGCCGCACGGCTCGGCAGCGCCTCGCTCGACGTCGCGACGACCGCCTTGCTGCTCGCCGAGGTCGCGGCCGACGAGGGCGGGGACTACTCGAGCGCCGCGCAGGTCCTCCTCGTCGCGTTCCTCGCCGCCGTCGACCACGACCCGCTCCCCGCGCTCGACGACGCCGTGCGGCTGCGCACCGGGGACACCCACCACCTGGTCCCCGGGGAGCGCGAGCTCGTGCCGGCCGCTGCCGCGCTCGTGACGCGGTACGCGCACGGCTCGCAGCACTGAGCCCGGCCCCTCGGGCCGCTCCGCAGCGGCGCGAGCGGCGAGCGCAGGCCCCCGGGTTCGCAAGTCGGCGCGGGTCGTCCGTGGGCTCAGTCCGCCGCCGAGGACGCTCCCGCACGCCGCCGGCGCAGCCCGTCCGTCAGCAGCGCCACGCCGGCGCCGATGGAGGCGGCCCGTGCGACGAACGTCCCGATCCCCGTCAGGAGCATGACCGCCCCCGCGACCGGGAAGAGCCAGAGCAGGAGCGCGACTGTCGCCGGTGCCGGAAGTCGGCCCGTGGCGCCAGGGTCGGCGGGGTCGTAGACGACCGTGACCGTCGTGCCGATCGCCGGGCACGAGCCGCTGCTGCTGTTCGACACGGCGGTGTACACCTGCCCGTCCACGGTGAACTCTGCGGCCGGCGAGCACATCCGCCGGGAGCCGCTGGTGGACGAGTGGTTGGTGTGCCACTGCTGGTCGACGACCGTCCCCTGCGTCGTCACGTCGCCCGGCCCGGCGTCGTCCTGTCCGACGAGGTGGAGCGCACCGAGGCCGATCACGAGGAAGACGAGCCCCAGGACGGCCGTCTTCACCGCGCCACCGATGCCCTGACGACGCGAACCGACACCGAGGACGCCGTCCGCGAGCAGCGCACCACCGGCCATGGCTTCCGTCGTGCCGGGCGCCCGGGGGTCGCGCATCGCCCGGGCGATCCCCTCGAGGGGCCCCGCCAGCACCGCCGCGAGGGCAGCAGCTGCCGGCGGTGGCACCGGGAGCGCCTGGACCGGGGCGGGCGAGGCCGTCGACGTCACCGGGAAGCCGAGGACGTCCGCGGGCACCGTCGGCGGCGGCGGGACCGGAGCGCTGGGTGAAGGCAGAGGCGCGCGGTACCCGGTCCACGCGGAGCCGTCCCAGAACCGGACCCACCCGGGCTCCCCCGGCGCGGCGTACCACCCCGGTGCGGGACCGCCCCTCAGCGCTGCGTGCTGCGACCCGTCCCCTGGGCGCGGCGACTCAGGAGACTGCTGACCGTTCATGCTCCGGACCGTAGCGGGATCGGTGGCGTGAGCGAACGGACGGTCCCGCAGCACCGCAAGAACTCACCCGTCCAGCCGTCGGATCCGGGCCCCGTGCGACGACGAGGCGGTATCGACCCGCTCGTGACGGTGGCGCACCGGCGGTCCGGCCTCCACCGTCACCGGGGCGGAACCAGCCCGGCAGCGCGCTCCCACGTCGTCGCCCCCGCTGTCCGGGCTGAGCGCGGGCGCCGCCGCGTGCCCCGCAGGGCGGTCCTCCTAGACGGACGGCGGAGCCAGCGGCACGACGTCCGGTGCTGCACCGGTGCGGGCGGCCGCGCGGATCTCGGCGTGCCGGAGCAGGAACTGGCGCTCGTCGAGCCGCTTGCGCCGCAGCCACGCCGTGACCTCGGTGTTGCACTTGCTCGCGTTGCACGAGCGGCACGCCGGAACCACGTTGTCCCAGGTGTACCTGCCGCCGCGCGAGATGGGGAGCACGCAGTCGCGCTGGAGGGAGTCCGCGCCGGCGGCCGCACCGCAGTAGGCGCAGCCGCCCCACGCCGCCTGGAGCGCCGCCCACTGGGCGGCGTCGAGGTCGTGTTCGACGGCGCCCATCCGGCGCCGCCGCCGGTTCGCGGCCCGCGCGCGACGGGTGGTGCCTGCCATCGGGCGAGCATACGGAGAGCGACCGGGCGCCGGGCCGCGACCTGCCGACGCGACGCTTCCGCACCTCGTCAGACGCCCGTGGGGTAGACCTCGGCGCCGCGCAACCGGAGCGCGACGTGCGTCCCCTCCGCGCCCGCCGGCGGCTCGCCGACCGTCTCGACGAGGACGATCGCGTCGGCCACACGCAGCACGACAAGGCCGTCGCGCACCTGCTCGACGACGCCGGACAGGAGCAGCTCGCCGTCCGCCACGGCCGGCGCCTCGACCCCCGATGGAGCTACCACGACCGCGTCCCAGTCCACCGGCCCCGGCACCTCGAGCTCCACGTCGAGCGGGAACCCGACGGCCGGGTCGCCGGTCCCTCGCCAGAGCACGCTCCCGGCGACTCCTGGGGCGCGCACGGTGAGCGCCGCCTCACCCCCGGCACGGCGTCGGTGCAGCACCACCAGCATCGTCGGACCTCCTCGATCGGTCGGGCGTCGTCCGGGCGGTCCGCACCCTGCGCGCGGACCGGCACGTGATACTCCTCCCGTGACCGCCTACGACGAGACTCTCCTGTACCAGCGCGTGTCCGCGCTGCCGCCGCTCGGTCAGGCCGCGTTCGCCGCCGCGTGCAGCCAGCGTCTCGGCTCGATGTGCGCGGTGCTCGGCGAGGCGTGGGGACTCCCCGTGCCGGACGTGTTCGGGACGACGCAGGCAGCCGTGTGGGCGATCTGCGCCGGGGAACGGGGGACGAGCGACGCCGACGATCTCGACGCCGCCGTGTCCGCCGACGTCCCGCACGACGACGACGAGGACTGGGACCGCTTCTCCGGCTACCTCCAGAGCGCGGGGATCGCGCTGATCCACGCGATCCTCGCGGCACGGTCACCGGACCCGCGACGGGACGTGTTCGGGGCGCGCCAGCTCGACGAGGTCGCGGACTTCACGGCGAGCGACCTGCGCGACGCCGGGGACGACGCCGCCGCGGACGCCGTGCTGCAGGCGGTGCACGAGGGGCTCGACGAGGAGCTCGCGTCGCTCGAGGCCGGGAGCGGGTCCGCCGCCACGATCGAGCACGTCCGCCGGCACGCCGAGCTCGAGGGGCGACGGCTCGGCGCGCTGCTGACCGCCTCGCTGCCGGCCGAGGACTGACAGCCCCGGGACCCGCGCCGCGGCCCGCGTGCGCCGGGCGGACGCGCCGGCGGCCGCCGCCTCCGGGGAGACGACGGCCGCGCGGTGGTGCCGGGGTCAGGACCTCAGAAGTCCCAGTCCTCGTCCTCGGTGTTGACGGCCTTGCCGATGACGTACGACGAGCCGGACCCCGAGAAGAAGTCGTGGTTCTCGTCCGCGTTCGGCGACAGCGCCGAGAGGATCGCCGGGTTGACGTCCGTCTCGTCGCGCGGGAACAGCGCCTCGTAGCCGAGGTTCATGAGCGCCTTGTTGGCGTTGTAGCGCAGGAACTTCTTGACGTCCTCGGTCAGGCCGACGCCGTCGTAGAGGTCCTGCGTGTACTCCACCTCGTTGTCGTACAGCTCGAAGAGCAGCTCGAACGTGTAGTCCTTGAGCTCCGCGCGCTCGGCCTCCGAGAGCTTCTCGAGGCCCTTCTGGTACTTGTAGCCGATGTAGTACCCGTGCACGGCCTCGTCACGGATGATCAGGCGGATCAGGTCGGCCGTGTTCGTGAGCTTCGCGCGGCTCGACCAGTACATGGGCAGGTAGAAGCCCGAGTAGAACAGGAACGACTCGAGCAGCGTGCTCGCGACCTTGCGCTTGAGCGGGGAGTCGCCGCGGTAGTAGTCCATGACGATCTCGGCCTTGCGCTGGAGGTTGGAGTTCTCCTCCGACCAGCGGAACGCGTCGTCGATCTCCCGCGTCGAGCACAGCGTCGAGAAGATCGACGAGTACGACTTGGCGTGCACCGACTCCATGAACGCGATGTTCGTGTAGACGGCCTCCTCGTGCGGCGTGATCGCGTCGGGGATCAGGCTCACCGCGCCGACCGTGCCCTGGATCGTGTCCAGGAGCGTCAGGCCGGTGAAGACCCGCATCGTGAGCTCCTGCTCCTGCGGGGTCAGGGTCGCCCACGACTGGATGTCGTTGGAGACCGGGACCTTCTCGGGGAGCCAGAAGTTCCCGACGAGGCGGTCCCACACCTCGGCGTCCTTGTCGTCGTCCAGGCGGTTCCAGTTGATCGCCGAGACGCGGCTGACCAGCTTCAGCTTCTCACTCATGTGACTGCACTTCTCTCAGGGGTTCGCGGGGGCGCAGGGTCGCGGGCGGGCGTCGGCTCAGAGCATGCAGCTGACGCAGCCCTCGACCTCGGTCCCCTCGAGGGCCATCTGGCGCAGGCGGATGTAGTAGAGCGTCTTGATGCCCTTGCGCCACGCGTAGATCTGCGCGCGGTTGATGTCACGCGTCGTCGCGGTGTCCTTGAAGAACAGCGTGAGCGACAGGCCCTGGTCGACGTGCTGCGTCGCCTCGGCGTACGTGTCGATGATCTTCTCGTAGCCGATCTCGTACGCGTCGTCGTAGTACTCGAGGTTGTCGTTCGTCAGGAAGGGCGCCGGGTAGTAGACGCGCCCGATCTTGCCCTCCTTGCGGATCTCGATCTTCGAGGCGACCGGGTGGATCGACGACGTCGAGTGGTTGATGTAGGAGATCGAGCCCGTCGGCGGGACGGCCTGGAGGTTCTGGTTGTACAGGCCGTGCTCCTGCACGGAGGCGGCCAGCTCGCGCCAGTCCTCCTGCGTCGGGATGTGCACGCCGGCCGTCGCGAAGAGCTCACGCACCCGCGCCGTCCTGGGCTCCCACGCACGCTCGACGTACTTCTGGAAGTACTCGCCGGTCGCGTACTTGGAGTCCTCGAACCCGTCGAACTTCTGGCTGCGCTCGATCGCGAGGCGGTTCGACGCCCGGATCGCGTGGTACGCGACCGTGTAGAAGTAGATGTTCGTGAAGTCCAGGCCCTCCTCGGACCCGTAGTGCACCCGCTCGCGCGCCAGGTACCCGTGCAGGTTCATCTGCCCGAGGCCGATCGCGTGGCCGCCGGCGTTGGCGCGGCGGATCGACGGGACCGAGTCGATCGTCGTCTGGTCCGAGACCGCGGTGAGCGCGCGGATCGCCGTCTCGACGGTCTTGCCGAAGTCCGGCGAGTCCATCGCGAGCGCGATGTTCATCGAGCCGAGGTTGCACGAGATGTCGCGGCCGACGTGCTCGTACGACAGGTCGTCGTTGTACGTCGACGGCGTCGAGACTTGGAGGATCTCCGAGCACAGGTTCGAGTGCGTGATCTTGCCCTTGATGGGGTTCGCGCGGTTGACCGTGTCCTCGAACATCACGTACGGGTAGCCGGACTCGAACTGCAGCTCGGCGAGCGTCTGGAAGAACTCGCGCGCGTTGATCTTCGTCTTGCGGATGCGCGCGTCGTCGACCATCTCGTAGTACTTCTCGGTGACCGAGATGTCCGCGAACGGCTTGCCGTAGACGCGCTCGACGTCGTACGGCGAGAACAGGTACATGTCCTCGTTCTTCTTCGCGAGCTCGAACGTGATGTCCGGGATCACGACGCCGAGCGAGAGCGTCTTGATGCGGATCTTCTCGTCGGCGTTCTCACGCTTGGTGTCGAGGAACCGGTAGATGTCCGGGTGGTGCGCGTGCAGGTACACCGCTCCGGCGCCCTGGCGCGCGCCGAGCTGGTTGGCGTAGGAGAAGGAGTCCTCGAGGAGCTTCATCACGGGGATGACGCCCGAGGACTGGTTCTCGATGTGCTTGATCGGGGCGCCGTGCTCGCGGATGTTGCTGAGCAGGAGGGCCACGCCGCCGCCGCGCTTGGAGAGCTGCAGCGCGGAGTTGATGCCGCGCGCGATGGACTCCATGTTGTCCTCGATGCGCAGCAGGAAGCACGAGACGGCCTCGCCGCGCTGCGCCTTGCCCGAGTTGAGGAACGTCGGGGTCGCGGGCTGGAACCGGCCGGCGATGATCTCGTCGACCATCGACAGCGCGAAGTCCTCGTTGCCGTCGGCGAGCGTGAGGGCCACCATGCACACGCGGTCCTCGAAGCGCTCGAGGTACCGCTTCCCGTCGAACGTCTTGAGCGTGTACGACGTGTAGTACTTGAACGCGCCGAGGAACGTCTGGAAGCGGAACTTCTTGGAGTACGCGTACTCGAAGAGCGTCTTGACGAACGCGGGGTCGTACTTCGCGAGGACCTCGGGCTCGTAGTACTTGTTCTCGACGAGGTAGTCGAGCTTCTCCTTGAGGTCGTGGAAGAAGACCGTGTTCTGGTTGACGTGCTGGAGGAAGTACTGGCGTGCCGCCTCGCGGTCCTTGTCGAACTGGATCTTGCCGTCCGGACCGTACAGGTTGAGCATCGCGTTGAGGGAGTGGTAATCCATCTCCGTCGCTACGCCGGTATCCGTGACTGTCGCTGCCAAAATGTCCTCAATCCCTCGCGGACGCGGGTGACGTCCTCGTTCGTTCCCAGGAGCTCGAAGCCGTACAGGTACGGCACGTCGCACTTCGCGGCGATGATGTCGCCGGCGATGCAGTACGCCTCGCCGAAGTTGGTGTTCCCCGCGGCGATGACCCCGCGCAGGAGCGCGCGGTTGCTCTCGTCGTTGAGGAACCGGACGACCTGCCGTGGCACCGCGCCGCCCTCGTTGCCGCCCCCGTACGTGGGGACGACGAGGACGTAGGGCTCGTCGACGTGGAGGAACGGCTCCTTGGGCGTCAGCGGGATGCGCTGCGCGGGGAGGCCGAGCTTCTCGACGAAGCGGTGCGTGTTCTCCGAGGCGCTGGAGAAGTAGACCAGCGAGCTCATGCTGTGCTCCCTCGTCGGCGGACCTCGGTGGACCCGGGGCTGGTCCTGGCGCGTTCCTGCGGCGGTGCTCACGCCCGGCTGGTCGGCCGGGCGCGGGCACCGCGAGTGGTTCGACGCCGCGTGGTGCGTGCTGAGCGGCGGTGCAGCGGCCTCGTGGGCCGCCGGCGCTCAGGCGACCGCGTCGGCCATGCGCTCGGCGAGCGCCTTGATCTGGTCCGGGCGGTAGCCCGACCAGTGCTGCCCGCCGGCGACGACGACGGGCGCCTGCAGGTGCCCGAGCGACATGACGTAGTCACGCGCGTCGGCGTCCTGGCTGATGTCGACGACCTCGTACTCGAAGCCCAGCTTGTCGAGCGCGCGGTACGTCGCGTTGCACTGCACGCAGGACGGCTTCGTGTAGACGGTGATCGACATTCTGGCTCCCGTGACGCTTGCTGTGGGTCTCGCTGCCGCAGCCCTCACTGCGGTGACTCGACACTACACCTAGTGGTCCGGCTTGGCAGTGACCACAACCACTTGTGCTTACATCCGTGTCGTTTCTCACCCGCTGTGGACAAGTCCACGCTACGCCGGGGGTCTGACACGGCCCCGACCTGCGGGTTCGCGGCCCTCCACAGCAGCCCCACAGTGCTCTCCACAGGCGCCTCCACAGGGGGACGTCCGATTCGTCCCGCGTGCCGTCGGGCGACACACCGCGTGAACGGGCGGCGACCTCGGCGTGTCGTGCGGGCGACGCGCGAGGGCGGGCCGTCCACGTCACCCGAACGGGCGCACACGTGCCGTCTGCTACGTTCGCCGCCCTTCCGACGCGCCGCTCCGCGCGTCCTCGGCACCCCAGGAGTCCCACGTGCAGGCACGCACCGTCACGCTCGTCGCGGCCGCCACGGCGGTCCTGCTCGCGGCCGGTGCGTGGTACGCGGTCACGCTCCCCCTCACCCCGAACGACGCGGTCCGCATCGGCGACCAGCTCGACGCGCCGGCAGGCTGGGCGCAGCAGGCGGACCACGTCGTGGGGCCCTCGCTCCTGTGCTGGGGCGGCGACGGGTGCCCCTCGCTCGCGCGGGAGTGGACGTCGCCGCGCCCCGTCACCGATGCCGAGCTGCAGCGGGTGCTCGCCGCCGCGGGCTGGTCCCTGCGGTTCGACCGCTCCTGCGAGACGGTCGACCTCGACCCCGACCGCCTCGCCCGCACCGCCGACACCGCGCTGTGCACCGCCGACGGCGAGGTGGACGGCCACCCGGTACGCGTGCGCCTCGGCACGAGGGACGCGCAGCGCAGCCCGACCACCGTCACCCTCTGGGTGAACTGAGCCCAGCAGCGCGCGCAGCCGGGCTAACACGCGGGTGAAGTGGCCGGCCCGAGGCCCGGCACTCGGGTGAAGCGGCGGAAAACCGGCAAACCGGCATGGTTCGGTGACGCCGTCACGCCGGTTCCCGGCACCCCCTGCACACCCCCGCGGAGACGTCTTGCGCACCCGTCGTCAGCTCCACCCGCTCGCGGCGGCCGCCACCGCGGCGACCGTCCTGGCTCTCGCCACCGTGGTCCCCGGCGCCACCGCGGCGACCGCCGTCTCGTGCCCGGACGTCCAGGCGGTCTGGGCCCGGGGCTCCGGCCAGTCGCTCGGCGGGGCCGAGTACGTCCGGTTCCAGGACCAGCTCGACGCGCGCGTCGACGACTCGGTCGACCTCGACCTCTACGAGCTCGGCAGCGCCACGATCGACGGCTCGTCGTACCCCGCGGTGCCCGTCGCGCCGGACGCCGGCTGGGACTCGATCACCAACGCGATCGGCGCGAAGTTCGGCTCCGGACGCTCGTTCGAGTACGGCGACAGCGTCGAGGAGGGCGTCGCGGAGCTCACGGCGTTCCTCGCGGAGCGCGACGGCTGCACCGGCACGCAGCTCGTGCTCGCGGGCTACTCGCAGGGCGCGCAGGTCGTCGGGCAGGCCTACGCCGCGCTGCCCGACGCCACGAAGGACCGCGTCGTGTTCAACGCGTTGTTCGGCGACCCCAAGCTGTACCTGCCGGAGGGCGAGGGCCCCTGGGCGCCGGCGTGCAAGGGCAAGGAGCTCTCGGCCTGGCGCCGCACGGTGCCCGACTGCAACACCGACAACGGCTCGCTCGGCGCACGCAAGCCGTACCTGCCGAGCGGGTACGACGACCGCACGGGCCTGTGGTGCGCCGACGACGACTTCGTGTGCGGCTCCGACAAGCGCGCCTGGGTCGCGTCCGGGCACGGCACCTACCCCGCCGCGGGCGGCGCGATCGACGCGGCCGCCCAGGAGATCGCGGGGCTGCTCGCCGAGGCGATGCCGGCCCGCGCCGACGCCTTCGACGTCACGCTGTACCCGATCCGCTCCGGCTCGACCGGGCTGGACGTGCTCTTCGTGATCGACTCGACCGGCTCCATGTCGGGCCGGATCGAGGCCGCGAAGCAGTTCGCCGCGACGATGGCAGAGACGGTCGCGGCGTCCCGCGGGCGCGTCGCGCTCGTCGAGTACCGCGACGCCGGCGACGACTTCGTCGCCGTGACCCGCAGCGGGCTGACCACCGACGTCGCCGCGTTCCGGGCTGCGCTCGACCCGATCTCGGCGGACGGCGGCGGCGACACCCCGGAGGCCCTCCTCACGGCCCTGATGACCGGGTTCGACGAGCTCGAGTGGCGTCCCGGCGCCACCAAGGCCGCCGTCGTGCTCACCGACGCCGAGTACCACGACCCGGACGTGGCCACGGGCGTCACGCTCGCCGAGGTGGCCGCGCGCTCGCTCGAGATCGACCCCGTGAACGTGTACCCGGTCGTGCCGGCCTGGCTCGCCCCGAACGGCTACACCGCGCTCGCCGACCAGACGTCGGGGCAGGTCATCGTGGACGACGGCGACACCGTCGGCGCCCTCGCCGACGCGCTGACCCGCGTCACGGAGCGCCCGGTCGCCACGCTCGCGAACACGTCCTACCTCGCGCGCCCCGGCGAGGAGGTCCGCTTCGACGCGTCCGGCTCCTACGCCATCGACTCGACGATCACCCGGTACGACTGGGACGTCGACGGCGACGGCGTGTTCGAGCAGACCACGACGGAGCCCGTCGCGACGCACACCTACCCCGCCGAGCTCACCGGCCAGATGCAGGTCCGCGTGACCGACGCGAACGGGCTCATCGGGTCGATGTCCGTCCCCGTCACGATCACCCTCACGCCGCCGGACGACGGGCTGCCCGCCGCACCGACGTCGGTCACCGCGACACCGACCACGCCGGTCGACGGGCTGTCCGAGGTCACGGTCGCGTGGGACGGCGACCCGGCCGGCGTCGCGGAGTGGGGCGTCACGGTCGACGGCGTCCCGGTCGCCCGCGTCCCCGTGACCGAGCGCTCGGTCGTGCTCACCGACGTGCGCCGCGGCGAGGCCGTCGAGATCGGCGTGCTGGGCCTCACCGCCGACACCGCGGTCGGTGACGCGCGGACCGTCGTCGTCCCGGCCGCAGCCGCCGAGCCCGCACCCGCAGGACCGGGGACGACCCCCGGAGGCCCCGGGACGCCTGCGCCCGGAGGACCGGCGGGTCAGGCCCCGGCGCCCGGGTCGGCCTCGCCGGTGACGACACCCGTCGACGCCGCCGCTGCCGCCACGCCGACCTCCGCCGGGACG
>NZ_JBFTER010000116.1:0-15815 GCF_047229345.1 Cellulomonas jepli
GTCCTCGACCCCCGCCGCCTCCTCCACGTCCGCCGCGCAGAACGCCGCCGCGGCGTCCTCCGCCCGCCCCGCAGCGTCCCCGCACGGCGACGGCCCGGCCACCGCGTCGCCGACCCGTGACGCAGCCGCCCCGCAGCCCCGCGACGAGGACCCCGAGCACCGCCCGTCGCCGATCGACGAGTTCGAGGACTACGAGCCGCGTCGGCGCTGGCCGAAGGTGCTCCTCGTCGTCGGCGTCGTCGTGCTCCTCCTCGGCGCGGCCTACGTCGGCGCGGCGTACGCGCTCGCGGACCGCGTGCCGCGCGGCGCGACCGTCGCGGGCGTGCAGATCGGCGGCATGCCGGCCGAGCAGGCCCGTGCCGAGCTCGAGCAGCAGCTCGGGGACACCGCCACGTCACCCGTCACGGTCACGGCCGGCGACGTCGTCGCGACCGTGGAGCCCGCGACCGCGGGCCTCGCGTTCGACGCGGCCGAGACGGTCGACCAGCTCACGGGCCTCGACCTCGACCCCCAGCGGCTGTGGCAGCACCTGTTCGGGGTCGACGAGCACGCTCCCGTCACGGACGTCGACGCGTCGGCGCTCGAGGCGGCGGTCGACGACCTCACCGGGACGCTGACGCTCGCGCCCGTGGACGGCGGCGTCGTCTTCGCGGACGGCGACGCGCACGCGACGGACGCGGCCGACGGCTGGGCGCTCGACGTGGACGACGCGACCGAGGTGCTGCGGACGCGCTGGCTCACGGACGAGCAGCCGCTCGAGCTGCGCACGACGCCCGTCGCGCCCGACATCACGCAGGAGGAGACCGAGGCGGCGCTGACGAACGTCGCGCAGCGCGTGGTCGCGGCGCCCGTGGTCGTCGAGGTCGGCGGCCAGCGCGTCGAGATCCCCGCGGACGTGGTCGCGGGTGCCGCCAGCATGGTGCCCGTCGCCTCGGACCTCGAGCTCCAGCTCGACGGTGCGAAGCTCTCCGAGGCGGTCCTCACCCGGACGACGAACCTGCTCACCGAGTCCGCGGACGCCCACTTCGAGTTCCAGGGCGGTGCGCCCGTCATCGTGCCGGGGAAGCCGGGGACAACGCTCGACCCGACGGCTCTCGCGCAGGCGGTCACGACCGCGGCGACCGGTGACCAGCGCACCGCGGCCGTCGAGCTGGTCGAGACGGACCCGGCCGAGTCGACCGCGAAGCTCGAGGCCCTGGGCATCAAGGAGATCGTGTCGGAGTTCTCGACACCCCTCACGAGCGAGCCGCGACGCACGGCGAACATCGCCAACGGCGCCCGGAACATCACCGGGACGCTCGTCGAGCCCGGCGAGACCTTCAGCCTCACGGAGGCGCTCGGCCCGATCACGGCCGCCAACGGGTTCCAGACCGCGGGGGTGATCGTCAACGGAGAGCACGTCGACGGGATGGGCGGCGGGCTGTCGCAGATCTCGACGACGACGTTCAACGCCGCCCACTTCGCGGGCTTCGAGGACGTCGAGCACCGGCCGCACTCCGAGTGGTTCGCGCGCTACCCGGAGGGTCGGGAGGCGACGATCTACACCGGGACGCTCGACATGCGGTGGAAGAACAACACCCCGTACGGCGCGCTGGTGCAGGGCTACGTCGAGGGCGGCCGGGTGCACGTGCGCATCTGGGGGACCAAGTACTGGACCGTCGAGTCGACGACGAGCGGGCGCTCCGGCGTGGTGAGCCCGACGACCACGTACTCGCAGTCCCCGACGTGCGAGCCCCAGTCGGCCGGCAATCCGGGCTTCACGGTGACCACGACGCGCAAGCTGTTCCTCGAGGGGCAGCTCAAGGACACCGAGTCGTTCACGTGGAAGTACAAGCCGCAGAACCGCGTGATCTGCGGCGCGGCACCGACGGCGCCCGCAGCGCCGACCGCACCCGCGGGCTGACTCACCCGCACGTGGGCGGTGGGTCGGCGTGCCGGCAGGTGGCCCGCGGGTCGGAGTGCCCGCAGGTGGGCGCGGCCCGCGGGCTCCCGGCCGGTGGGTCGACGCCGTCGGACGCCCGCGACGCCTCAGCGCGGCCGGCGCGGGGGCGCGGGCGGAACCACCTTGCCGAGCACGATCTCGGACCCGGGGACGTCGACCGGACCGCGGCGCGTCTCCACCTGCACGCCGTCGTCGTCGACCCGCGTGAGCTCGCCGAGGACGTCGGTGTACAGGTGGTCGTCCTCGGGGCCGAGCCGGCGCCGCACGACGACGCGGGTGCCGACGGCCCAGGCGCGCCACGCGACCCCGGGCTCCCCGGCGCCGCTCACGACACCTCACCCGGTGATGGACACCACGACACCGACCTGCGCACCTGGTGGATACTAGGTCCCGTACCCGTGCCACGGCCTGCGACCCCTACCCGGGGCAGGGCCGCCAGGCACCCCTGACCGCCCAGCCGGGCCCCGGGAGGACCGACCGTGACGTATGTGATCGCCCAGCCTTGCGTGGACGTCAAGGACAAGGCGTGCATCGAGGAGTGTCCCGTGGACTGCATCTACGAGGGCAAGCGGTCGCTGTACATCCACCCCGACGAGTGCGTCGACTGCGGTGCGTGCGAGCCCGTCTGCCCCGTGGAGGCCATCTACTACGAGGACGACGTCCCGGAGCAGTGGAGCGAGTACTACAAGGCCAACGTCGAGTTCTTCGACGACCTGGGCTCGCCGGGCGGTGCCGCGAAGATGGGGGAGATCCAGAAGGACCACCCGATCATCGCGACGCTCCCGCTCCAGGTGCACGAAGCCTGACCGCGCGCCCGATGGGCCTGCGCACCGGAGACCTGCCGGACTTCCCCTGGGACAGCCTCGTCCCGTTCGCCGAGAAGGCGCGCGCACACGCCGGGGGCATCGTCGACCTGTCCGTGGGGACGCCCGTCGACCCGACGCCCCCGGTCGTGCGCGACGCGCTGACGGCGGCGGCGGACTCGCCGGGCTACCCGACGACGCACGGCACGCGCGAGCTGCGCGAGGCCGTCGTGGCGTGGTTCGCGCGGCGTCGCGGCGTGCCCGGGCTCGACCCGGCCGGCGTGCTGCCGACGGTGGGCTCGAAGGAGCTCGTCGCCTGGCTGCCGTCGCTGCTCGGCCTCGGGGAGGGTGACGTCGTCGTGCACCCGGCGACGGCGTACCCCACGTACGACGTGGGTGCCCGGCTCGCGGGCGCGGTCCCGGTGCCCTCCGACGACCCGGT
This sequence comes from Cellulomonas jepli, assembly GCF_047229345.1. NCBI lineage: Bacteria > Bacillati > Actinomycetota > Actinomycetes > Micrococcales > Cellulomonadaceae > Cellulomonas > Cellulomonas jepli. The sequence continues at coordinate 3,188 of NZ_JBFTER010000116.1, forward strand.
GCACCTGCTCGACCCGGCGACGCCCGGCGCGGACGACGTGCGGCTCGTGTGGCTCAACTCGCCCGGCAACCCGGACGGGAGCGTGCTCTCGGCCGAGGAGCTGCGGGCGGTCGTCGTGGCGGCGCGCGCCGCGGCCCGGCGGACCGGGCGCCCGGTCGTCGTGGCGTCGGACGAGTGCTACGCCGAGATGCCGTGGGAGGAGCCCTGGCTGTCCGGTGGCGTGCCGAGCGTGCTGGACCCACGGGTCAGCGGCGGGGACGTCACGGGTCTGCTCGCCGTGTACTCCCTGTCGAAGCAGTCGAACCTCGCGGGCTACCGCGCGGCGTTCGTCGCGGGGGACGTCGCCGTCGTGGCGGGGCTGCTGGAGACGCGCAAGCACGCGGGCATGATCGTGCCGGGGCCGGTCCAGGCCGCGATGGCGGCGGCCCTGCTCGACGACGCGCACGTCGACGATCAGCGCGAGCGGTACCGGCGGCGACGCGAGGTCCTCGCCCCGGCGCTCGCCGGAGCCGGCCTCGAGCTCGACGGGTCGCCCGCGGGTCTGTACCTGTGGGCGCGGCCGGTGGACCGCGCGCAGGGCTGCTGGGACGTCGTGGCCCGGCTGGCCGACCTCGGCGTCCTCGTCGCGCCCGGGGAGTTCTACGGCAGGGCGGCGGCCGGGCACGTGCGCATCGCGCTCACGGCACCGGACGACCGCGTCGCGGAGGCGGCCCGGCGGCTCGCCGCATCCGGCCCCTGACCTCGTCCGGGACAGCTGACCGCGGTCGGCGGCTGTGACCGTGGTCACACAGTGATACGTGCGGCGTCAAGGATTGGTCATCACGCCTCACCCGCAGGTACCGTCGGGGTGGCCAACGAGGGCCGTCCACCGGCCGGACAGGCCGCGAGCCGCGACACCAGGCACGCACACAGAGCACTGCCCATGAGTCGCAGGGAGGAACACCATGTCCGATGCCGGCATCGCCCCCGTCCAGCTGATCGCGGACGGAGTCACACGGGAGCTGCCCGTCGTCCCGGCCACCGAGGGCAACAACGGCATCGTGGTCTCGAGCCTGCTGCGCGACACCGGGATGGTCACGGTCGACCCGGGCTTCATGAACACCGCGTCCTGCGAGTCGCAGATCACCTACATCGACGGCGACGAGGGGATCCTGCGCTACCGCGGGTACCCGATCGACCAGCTCGCCGAGCACTCGACGTTCCTCGAGGTCGCGTACCTGCTCATCCACGGCGAGCTGCCGACGCGCGAGGAGCACGACGCGTTCGTCGAGCGGGTCAACCGCCACACCCTCGTGCACGAGGACTTCCGCACGTTCATGGGGACGTTCCCGCGCAACGGGCACCCGATGGCGGTCATGTCCTCGGCGATCAACGCGCTGTCGACGTTCTACCCGGAGTCCCTCGACCCGTTCGACCCGGAGACGGTCGAGCTGGCGACGGTCCTCATCCTCGCGAAGACGCGCACGATCACGTCGTACCTGCACCGCACGTCCCGCGGCGAGCCGCTGCTCTACCCGGACTACTCGCGCGGGTACGTCGAGGACTTCCTGCGCATGACGTTCGCGGTCCCGTACATGCAGTACGAGTCCGACCCGGTCGTCGTCAGCGCGCTCGAGAAGCTGCTCATCCTGCACGCCGACCACGAGCAGAACTGCTCGACGTCCACGGTCCGCATCGTCGGGTCGAGCCACGCGAACCTCTACGCCTCGGTCGCCGCGGGCATCAACGCGCTCTCCGGTCCGCTGCACGGCGGCGCCAACGAGGCCGTGCTCAAGATGCTCGACGAGATCAAGGCGAACGGCGGCGACGCGACCGACTTCATGCGCCGCGTGAAGGACAAGGAGGACGGCGTCCGCCTCATGGGCTTCGGGCACCGGGTCTACAAGAACTACGACCCGCGCGCGGCGATCGTGAAGCAGAGCGCCGACGCGGTGCTCTCGGCGCTCGGCAAGAACGACGAGCTGCTCGACATCGCGATGCGCCTCGAGGAGATCGCGCTCAACGACGAGTACTTCATCTCGCGCAAGCTCTACCCGAACGTCGACTTCTACACCGGGCTGATCTACAAGGCCATGGGCTTCTCGGACTCGATGTTCACGCCGCTGTTCGCGCTCGGCCGGATGCCCGGCTGGATCGCGCAGTGGCGCGAGATGATGAACGACCCGCAGACGAAGATCGGCCGCCCGCGGCAGATCTACACCGGGGCGACGGAGCGCGACTACCAGGACCTGTCGCAGCGCTGACCCTGCGCGTCGCACGGCCCACGGCCGTCGGGCCACGTCCTCGGACGCGGCCCGGCGGCCGTCGTGCTGCCCGGCACCAGGCGGACGGACGTCGTGGTGTCCGCACGAGCCCCGGCGGGCGTCGCGCGGACCGGCGCGCGGACCGGTGGCGGTGGCGTCCTGCCGCCCGTTCGCGAGACGTGGCCGTGCGGCGCGGTCAGGGCCCGGCGAGCGTCACGCGCACCTCGCCCGCGGGCAGCGCCGAGGCGTCGGCGACGGCCCACTCGCCCGAGGCGCGGTCCCACACCTGGTCGAGCGTGCGGACCCGCGTGACGGCCTCGGGCCGCGCGACGGCGACGGCCCACTGCGCGAGCGCCCAGCCGGCCCGCACGTCCTCCTCGGGCGTGCCCGTGCCGACCGGGCGCGCGTCGACGACGAGCTCGCCCGGGGCGTCCGCGGCCGAGGAGACGGTCAGCTCCCCGTGGTCGCGCGCGAGGTGCTGCGCGAACGTCTCCGGGGAGCCGGGGCCGTCCGGGTCGCGCAGGGTGCACGTGAGGGTCGCGGGCGACCAGCCGGCGAGGGCCGAGGCCCACGCGCGGGCGCGGCCCTCGTGCTGCGCGTACGCGTCGGGGTACCCCGAGCGCTGGACGGCCTGCGCGGCCTCGGTGATCGGGAGGGCCTCGTACCCGGGGACCTGGACGAGGCCGTCGTAGAACCGTCCGGTCGCGTGGACCGGGTCCATGATCTCCTCGGGCGTGCCCCAGCCCTGCGACGGCCGCTGCTGGAACAGCCCGAGGGAGTCGCGGTCGCCGTAGGTGATGTTGCTGAGCTTCGACTCCTGCAGCGCGGTCGCGATCGCGATCGTCGCCGCGCGTGCGGGGAGGCCGCGGTCCAGCCCGTGCGCGGTGAGCAGGGCGGCGTTGTCGGCCTGCTCGGGCGTGAGGTACCACGCGGTGCCGTCGAGGACCGCGGCGCACCGCTCGGCGACCACGGGCGGGCCGTCGCCCTGCCGGAGCAGCACCACGACACCCGTCACGGCGACACCGAGCGCGGCGACGCACGCCACGACGGCGCACCCCGCACGGGAGGCGCGCGAGCGCCGGGAGCGACGGGCCACGCGGGTCAGTTCGCGTGCAGCGCCGAGTTGAGCTCGACGCCCGCCCCGGTGCGCGCGACGGCCTCGACACCGCCGGTGAGCGAGTTGCGGCGGAACAGCACGCCCGAGGCGCCCGCGAGCTCCCGCGCCTTGACCGTGCGCGGGCCCTCGGCCGCGTCCTGCGTGCCCGCGTCGTCGAACCCGACGAGCGTGACCTTCGTGCCCGCGGTCACGTACAGCCCGGCCTCGACGACGCAGTCGTCCCCGAGCGGGATGCCGAGGCCCGAGTTCGCGCCGAGCAGCGTGCGGCGGCCCAGCGAGACGACCTGGCGGCCGCCGCCGGAGAGCGTCCCCATGATCGAGGCGCCGCCGCCGACGTCGCTGCCGTCCCCGACGACGACGCCCGCGGAGATGCGGCCCTCGACCATCGACGTGCCGAGCGTCCCGGCGTTGAAGTTGACGAAGCCCTCGTGCATCACGGTCGTGCCGGCGGCGAGGTGGGCGCCGAGGCGTACGCGGTCGGCGTCGGCCACCCGGACGCCCGAGGGGACGACGTAGTCGAGCATGCGCGGGAACTTGTCGACCGAGAGCACCGTCACAGGACGTCCGGTCGCTGCGCGCAGCCGCACGCGCGTGTCCTCGAAGCCGTCGACCGCGCACGGGCCCGCGTCGGTCCAGACGACGTTCGGCAGCACGCCGAAGACGCCGTCGAGGTTCTGGCCGTGGGGTGCGACGAGCCGGTGCGACAGCAGGTGCAGCCGCAGGTAGGCGTCCTCGGTGGTCGCGGGCGCGGCGTCCAGGTCGACCTGGGTGAGCACGACGCGCGTCGTCACCCCGCGGGCGTCGTCGCGGCGCTCGGCGGCGGTCAGCGCGGCCGGTGCCGCGGCTCCCTCGGGCGCGGTCCCGAGCGCGGGCGAGGGGTACCAGGTGTCGAGGGTCGTGCCGTCGTCGGTCACGGAGGCCAGCCCGAAGCCCCAGGCAGAGCGCGCAGTCATGGCGACAACCCTAGACGGCGCGTCGGTAGGGTCGGTGACGTGACCGACGCCCCGCAGACCGTGCCCGCCGTGCCCCAGCCCCCGACCGGCGAGCCCGTGACGGTGACGCCCGCCGACACCGCCGCCGTCGCCGCCGCTCCGCTGGACCTGCGGACCGACCTCACGGTCCTGACCCGCGCGGTGTGCGACATCCCCTCGGTGAGCGGTGACGAGACGGCGCTCGCGGACGCGATCGAGGCGACGCTGAGCGCGTTCGGGCACCTCGAGGTGCTGCGCGACGGCGACGCCGTGGTCGCCCGCACGCGGCTCGGCCGGCCCTCGCGGGTCGTCGTCGCCGGGCACATCGACACCGTGCCGATCGCGGACAACCTCCCGACGCGGCTCGTGGGCGAGGGCGCGCACGCCGAGCTGTGGGGCCGCGGGACGGTCGACATGAAGGGCGGCGTCGCCGTGCAGCTCGCGCTTGCGGCGGCGCTGACCGAGCCGACGCGCGACGTCACGTGGGTGTTCTACGACCACGAGGAGGTCGAGGCGTCGCTCAACGGGCTCGGCCGCATCGCGCGCGAGCACCCCGAGTGGCTCGAGGCCGACTTCGCGGTGCTGTGCGAGCCGACGGCGGGCGGGCTCGAGGGCGGCTGCAACGGGACGCTGCGCGCCGAGGTGACGCTCACGGGGGTCGCGGCGCACTCCGCGCGCGCGTGGGCCGGCGTCAACGCGATCCACGCCGCCGCCGAGGTCCTGCGCCGGCTGGCCGCGTACGAGCCCACGTCGGTCGACGTCGACGGGCTCGTCTACCGGGAGAGCCTCAACGCCGTCCTCGTGAGCGGCGGGACGGCGACGAACGTCATCCCGGACCGCTGCGTCGTCACCGTCAACTACCGGTTCGCGCCGTCGCACTCGGTCGACGAGGCGTTCGCGCACGTGCGCGAGCTGCTCGACGGCTACGACGTCGTGCTCACCGACGCGGCGGCGGGTGCGCGCCCCGGGCTCGACGACCCGACGGCGGCCGCGTTCGCCGACGCGGTGCTCGCGGTCACCGGCGGTGCCCCCGCCCCGAAGTACGGCTGGACCGACGTCGCACGGTTCTCCTCGCTCGGGATCCCCGCCGTGAACTTCGGGCCCGGCGACCCGATGCTCGCCCACAAGGACGACGAGCGGCTGCCCGTGTGGCAGCTCCGGTCCTGCTACGACGCGCTGCGGTCCTGGCTCACGGCCTGAGTGTCGCAGCGCCGTGAGCCGCCGGGGCGGCACGCGCTGGCCGGCGCGGACGGCGGGAGCGGACCGCCCCGTCGGCACGCGGAGCCCGCGGTGCGCCGCCTAGAGTCGGTGGCATGACGAGTGACGACGGCATCGCCCGCCCCGGCGACGGCTACCGCAAGGGTCCCGTGCTGCTGCGCGGCGACCAGGTCCCGTCCGAGACCTCGGACCAGCGCCTCCTGTCCCGCTCCGAGGGGGCCTCGTGGATCCACGGCGACCCGTGGCGGGTCATGCGCATCCAGAGCGAGTTCGTGGAGGGCTTCGGCGCGCTCGCGGAGGTCGGCCCCGCCGTCAGCGTGTTCGGCTCGGCGCGCACGGCCGTCGACCACCCCGACTACGCGCTCGGCGAGTCGGTCGGGCGCAAGCTCGTCGAGGCCGGCTACGCGGTCATCACCGGCGGCGGCCCCGGCATCATGGAGTCCGCGAACAAGGGTGCCAAGGAGGCCGGCGGGCTGTCGGTCGGGCTCGGCATCGAGCTGCCGTTCGAGCAGGGCATGAACCGCTACGTCGACCTCGGCGTGAACTTCCGGTACTTCTTCGCGCGGAAGACGATGTTCGTGAAGTACGCCGAGGGCTTCGTGGTCCTGCCCGGCGGCTTCGGCACGTTCGACGAGCTGTTCGAGGCGCTCACGCTCGTCCAGACGCACAAGGTCACCGAGTTCCCGATCATCCTGCTCGGCAGCGACTACTGGTCGGGGCTGCTCGACTGGCTGCGCGGCCCGGTCCTCGCGCGCGGGACGATCAGCGCCGTCGACCTCGAGCTCCTGCGCATCACGGACGACGCCGACGAGGCCGTGAAGATCGTCACCGACCACGGCGCCGCGCTGCGGGAGGCCGAGCGCGCGGCGGCGCAGGCGCTCGAGGCCGACCAGCGCGCCGCGGCGCAGAGCCCCGACCGGTGACCGCGCGGAGGTGCGAGCGCGGGCCCGGCGGTCCTCGACGGCGTGCCGCCCGCGGTCCGCTGCGCCCCGGACGCGGACGCTGACGTGGGCCGCGCATGAGCACCCCGACACCGGGGACGGTGCCGGCGGCGGGAGCCGACGTCGTGCTCCGTGGCCGGACGTTCGGGCCCGGGCGCCCGGTCGTCATGGCCGTCGTGAACCGCACGCCGGACTCCTTCTACGCCGCAGCGCGCCACGACGAGCGGTCGGCCGACGCCGCGGTGGCGCGCGCCGAGGAGGAGGGCGCCGACCTCGTCGACCTGGGCGGGGTGCGTGCCGGGCGAGGTCCGCGCGTCGACGTCGCCGAGGAGATCTCGCGCGTGCTGCCGCTCGTGGAGCGTGTGCGGGCACGCCACCCCGACCTGCTCGTCTCGGTCGACACGTGGCGCGCAGAGGTCGCCCGGGCCGCGGCGCTCGCGGGTGCCGACCTCGTGAACGACACGTGGGCCGGCCACGACCCGCGCCTCGTCGAGGTCGCCGCCGAGCACGGGCTCGGCGTCGTGTGCTCGCACACCGGGGGAGCGGCCCCACGCACCGACCCGCTCCGCGTGCAGTACCCGCTGCCGGACCCCCTGCCCGAGCCCCTGCCGGCGGGGATGGGGCCGGACGTCGACCCGCTCGACGGCGTCGTGCTCGACGTCGTGGCGACGCTGCGCCGCGCCGCCGAGCGCGCGGTCGGGCTGGGCATCCCGCCGGGGAGCGTGCTCGTGGACCCGACGCACGACTTCGGCAAGAACACGTGGCACTCGCTGCACCTCGTGCGGCGCACGCAGGCGCTCGTCGCGCTCGGGCACCCGGTGCTCGTGGCGCTGTCCCGCAAGGACTTCGTGGGCGAGACGCTCGACCTCGTCCCCGAGGAGCGGCTCGAGGGTACGCTCGCCGCGACGTCGGTCGCGGCGTGGCTCGGCGCCCGGGTGTTCCGGGTGCACGACGTGCGCGCGACCCGGCGGACCCTCGACATGGTCGCGGCGATCCGAGGCGACGCGCTGCCCGTGCGCGCCGTGAGAGGACTGGCATGAGCACCGAGCACCCGGCACCGGCGTCGGGCGAGCCGTCGGGCACGACGGCGTCCGGGTCGACGGCGGCCCCGCTCGCGGGGGTGCGGGTCGACGGGCCGGCGGCTGCGAGCACGACGGACGGGGTGGCCGCTCCCGGTCCGCGTCCGGCGCGGTCCCGGCGCCGCACCGACCCCCGGACGTGGCCCGGCTGGGCCCAGGCGCTCTCGCTGTACGCGCTCACGCGCGCGTTCTCGGCGGTCGTCCTCGTCGCCGTCGCGCAGCTCCAGGTCGAGAACTACTGGACGGGCGCCCGCCCGTCGTACCTGCAGTTCACGGGCCTGATGTGGGACGCGAGCTGGTACCGCGGCATCGCGGAGGACGGCTACCCGGCGGAGCTCCCGCGCGGCGAGGACGGGCTCGTCCAGCAGAACCCGTGGGCGTTCTTCCCGCTGTTCCCGATGCTCGTGCGCGTCGTGATGCTCGTGACCCGCGCGGACTGGTACGTCGTCGCGCCGCTCGTCGCGCTCGCGCTCGGCTGCGCGGCCGCGGTCGTCGTGCGCCGGCTCGTCGAGCGCGGTGCGCCGCGGGCGGTCGCGGCTCGCCCGGGCCTCCCGCTCGCGACGGTCGCGCTGCTCGGGCTGTTCCCGACCGCCGCGGTCCTGCAGGTCGCGTACACCGAGTCCCTCGCGCTGCTGCTCGTCGCGTCGGCGCTGCTGCTCGTCGTCGAGCGGCGCTACGCCTGGGCGTCGCTCGTGGTGCTCGCCCTCGGCTTCACGCGCGCGGTCGCGCTGCCCATGGCCGCGGTCGTCGTGGTGCACGCGCTCGTGCGCTGGTGGGGTGCCCGGCGCGGGACGGACCGCCTCGAGCGACGGGACGTCGCGGGGCTCGGGCTGCTCGCCGTGACGGCGGCCGTCTCGGGCGTCGCGTGGCCCCTGATCTGCGGCTGGATGACCGGGGAGCCCGACGGGTACCTCCAGACGCAGGGCGCCTGGCGCGGGGTCCGCGAGATCGCGCCGTTCGAGCCGTGGGGGTACGTGTCCCGGTTCTGGTTCGGCGACTGGGCGCCGTGGGTGCTCGTCGCGGGCTTCGCGCTCGTGATCGCGACGCTCGTGGTCCCCGCGGCGTGGCGGCTCGGCAACGAGCTGCACGCGTGGTCGGCCGCGTACCTGCTGTACATCGTCGCGGCGATCGAGCCGGGCAGCAGCCTCGCGCGCTTCCTGCTGCTCGCGTTCCCGCTCGGCGCGGTGACGGCGGGGCTCGTGACACGTCCCGTCGCGGCCCGGCGGGCGTGGTTCGCGTTCGTGGTCGTGCTCATGGGGACGCTCCACGTCGTGTGGGTCTACAACATGTGGCGGCTGACCCCGCCGACCGGCTGGCCCCCGTGAGCACCCCCGTGACGGCCGCCGGGGTGCCGTCGCAGGTCGCGCGGCCCCGAGTGCCCCGGACAGGTCGGACGTGTGACCTAGAATGGTCGATGGACATCCGGCCCCTGCGGCCGTGGTCGACGTGCCCGGCCCACGCCGCTGCCGTCGCCGCGGCCGGCGGTCGGGAGGAACGACGTGAAGGAGAGCCCCCCATGGCCGCGATGAAGCCGAGGACCGGTGACGGCCCGCTCGAGGTGACCAAGGAGGGTCGCGGCATCGTCATGCGCGTCCCGCTCGAGGGCGGTGGCCGGCTGGTCGTCGAGCTCAACGCCGTCGAGGCGCAGGAGCTGGGTGAGGCGCTGACCTCGGTCGTGTCCTGACGTCGTGACGCTGCGACCCGAGCCGCGTGGCGGTGCCTCCGTAGGGCGCACGCCGCCCCGCGTGACCCTCGTCGAGGGTTCCGTCGCCACGACGGACCTCCTGGGCGGCGAGGGCGTCGACGCCCTCGCCGTGCCCGTCGCGCCCGCGGCGCCGGGCGAGACGGACCTGCAGCCGCGCGCGGGGACCGCCGACGCGGCTGCGCGCTACGGCATCGACCTCGCGGAGCTCGCGGAACGGGCCGGGCTGACCGGTGCCGCGGGCGAGGCGCACACCGTGCACCTGCCGCGCCCGGTGGGTTCCACCCCGCTGCCCTGGTCCGGCCTCCCGTCGCGCCTGGTGCTGGTCGGGGTGGGCGCCGGCACGCCCACCGACCTGCGCCGTGCGGGCGCCGCGCTCGCACGGGCGACCCGCGGGCTCGGGCGGGTCGTGACGTCGGTCGCCGCGGAGCACACGCCGACCTCGGCGGCACGCGTCACGGCGCTCGTCGAGGGGTACCAGCTCGCGGCGTACCGCATGCCGACCGCCGCGGCGTCGACCCCGGAGTCGGAGCAGCGGCAGGCCGCCGCGCAGGAGCTCCTCGTCCTGGGCGGTGACGCCGGGCACGGCCCCGACGTCGCCGACGCCGTCCGGCACGCCGTGGTCGGGTCGACCGCGACGTGGCTCGTGCGCGACCTCGCGAACATCCCGTCGAGCACCAAGAACCCCGCCTGGGTCGCGGAGGAGGCCGGCCGTCTCGCGCGTGACGCCGGGCTCACCGTGCACGTGCGCGGGCCCGCCGAGCTCACGGCCGAGGGCTTCGGGGGCATCCTCGCGGTGGGGGCCGGCTCGGCCTCGCCTCCCCGGCTCGTGGTCGTCGAGCACGTCCCGGCCCCCGTGAGCGGGCGGACCCCCCAGCACGTCGTCGTCGTCGGCAAGGGCATCACGTACGACACGGGCGGCCTCTCGATCAAGCCGCGCGAGGCCATGGTCCCGATGAAGACCGACATGGCGGGCGCCGCCGTCGCGCTCGCCGTCGTGCTCGGCGCCGCCGCGTCCGGCCTGCCCCACCGCGTGACCGCGGTCCTGCCGCTCGCCGAGAACCACGTCGGCGCCGCGTCGTACCGCCCGGCCGACGTCCTGCGCCTCCACGGCGGCACCACCGTCGAGGTCGCCAACACCGACGCCGAGGGCCGCCTCGTCCTCGCCGACGCCCTGGCGTGGGCGGACGCCGAGCTCGCGCCCGACGTCCTCCTCGACGTCGCGACGCTGACCGGTGCCGCGAGCGTCGGCCTGGGGCGTCAGCACGCCGCGCTCTACGCCAACGACCCGGCGCTCGTCGCCGCGCTCGAGGCCGCCGCCGCGGAGTCGGGCGAACCGGTGTGGCACATGCCGCTGGTCGAGGACTACCGCCCCGCGCTGCGTTCCGACGTCGCCGACCTGCGGCACGTGCCGAGCGACGGCCGGATCGGCGGCGGGTCCATCACGGCCGCGCTGTTCCTGCGCGAGTTCGTGGGGAGCCGCCGGTGGGCGCACCTCGACATCGCCGGCACCGGGCGCTCGGCGTCGGACAAGCACGAGGTCACCGAGGGCGCGACGGGCTACGGCGCGCGTCTCCTCCTGCGGTACCTCGCGGCGCTGGACTGACCCGCCCGGCGCTGGTCCCGGTGGGTCGTGCGCTCAGCGCTTGACGGCCGTGAGCAGCCCGTCGCCCGTGGGCAGCAGCGCCGGCACGAGCCGGTCGTCCTCACGCACGACCCGCCCGACCTCGCGCACGATCGTCGTGACCTCGTCACGGCGTGCCGGGTCCGGGACCCGGTCGTGCCACAGGGCGTTGTCGACCGCGAGCACCCCGCCGCGCCGCAGGAGACGCAGCGCCTGCTCCACGTACCCGAGCAGGTTCTCCTTGTCGGCGTCGACGAAGACGAGGTCGTAGCCACCGTCGGTGAGGCGCGGGAGCACGTCGAGCGCGCGGCCCGAGATGGTGCGCGTGCGCGTCGAGCGCAGACCCTCCTCGGCGAACGCCTCCTTCGCGGCGCGCTGGTGCTCGACCTCGACGTCGATGGTCGTGAGCACGCCGTCCTCGGGCATGCCGCGCAGCAGGTAGAGCGAGCCGACGCCCGCACCGGTCCCGATCTCGACGACGGCGCGGGCCTGCGCGGCGGCGGCGAGCACGCTGAGCACGGCGCCCGACCCCGGGAGGACGGGGGTGCAGCCGAGCTGGCCCGCACGCTCGCGCGCGCGCAGCAGGGTCGCGTCCTCGGGCACGAAGCCCTCGCAGTAGACCCAGCTCTGGGCCTTGTCGTTCGAGATGGTCCGCCTCCTCGGCTCGTGGTGTCGTGGTGTCGTGCACGAGGGTCGCCCCGGGCCGCTCTCGGGCTGCGGGGGCCCTCCGTGCCGAGCCTAGTCCGGCGCCCCGACGGACCGCGGGACGCCGATCGCGACCCGGCGGAACGAAATCGCGCGGACGGGCGTTCGCACGGGTAGAGGACGCGCACCCGCGCGCGGGTGACCGCACCCGCGTGGTGAGCGCGGCCCGCCCGGTCCTGGGACACTGGGTCACCGGGACGACGAGAGGAACCGCATGACGACCACCACCCCCGACGAGCCGTGGGTGGCTCCGTCCTGGGAGGAGATCGTCCGCGTGCACTCCGCGCGCGTGTACCGCCTCGCGTACCGGCTCACGGGCAACCAGCACGACGCGGAGGACCTGACCCAGGAGGTCTTCGTCCGGGTGTTCCGCTCGCTCTCGAGCTTCACGCCGGGCACGTTCGAGGGCTGGCTGCACCGCATCACGACGAACCTGTTCCTGGACCAGGTGCGCCGCAAGCAGCGCATCCGGATGGACGCGATGGGCGACGACGCCGACCGCTTCCCCGCGGCCGTCGAGGGCCCGCACGCGCCCGAGCGTGCGTTCGAGCACGGCAACCTCGACTACGACGTGCAGCGCGCGCTCGACGACCTGCCGCCCGACTACCGCGCGGCCGTCGTGCTGTGCGACATCGAGGGGCTGTCGTACGAGGAGATCGCGGTGACGCTCGGCATCAAGATGGGCACCGTGCGCTCGCGCATCCACCGGGCCCGCGCGCGGCTGCGCGTCGCGCTGCAGGACCGCGCCCCGCTGACGCACGACGACGACGCGGTGGGTCCGACGCGCGAGCCGACCGAGCGGGTCGGGGCGCCGTGAGCCACCTGGGTTCGCGGATCAGCGCCCTGGCCGACGGGCAGCTCGCGCCGGCAGCGGCCGAGCGCGCGCTCGCGCACGTCGCGACCTGCCCGCAGTGCGCCGGCGAGCTCGCCGCCGCCCGTGCCGCACGCCGGGCGCTCGCCGCCGCGGACGACGTGACGCCGACCGCCGACCTGACCGCGCGCCTCCTCTCGCTCGCGCCGGCCACCCC
>NZ_JBFTER010000117.1:0-15011 GCF_047229345.1 Cellulomonas jepli
AGCTCGCGCGCACGGCCGCCGCGGACGTGCTCGGCGTCGTGATCAGCACGCGCGCGTCGCAGAGCCTGACGACCGCGGCGGACGTCGTGCTCGCGGGCGCGCTGCGCGTCGCGCGGGCCGAGGCGCGCCGGGAGCACGGCCTCGACGACGACCCGACCCGGCTCCTCGTCGTCGCGATGGGCCGGCTGGGCGGGCGCGAGATGGGGTACTCCTCGGACGCGGACGTGCTGTTCGTGCACGACCCGGTCCCGGGCGCCGACCCCACCGGTGCGCAGCAGTTCGCCCTCACGGTCGCGACCCGCATCCGGCAGATGCTCGGCGAGGTCGGCCCGGAGCCGGCGCTCGAGGTCGACGCCGACCTGCGCCCCGAGGGTCGCAACGGCCCGCTGACCCGCTCGTTCGACGCCTACGCGGAGTACTACGGGCGCTGGTCCTCTCCGTGGGAGAGCCAGGCGCTGCTGCGCGCGCGTCCGGTCGCCGGCGACGAGGAGCTCGGGCGCCGCTTCGTCGGTCTCGTCGCACCGTTGCGCTACCCCGAGGGCGGGCTCGACGCCGCCACGGTCCGCGAGGTGCGGCGCGTCAAGGCCCGCGTGGAGGCCGAGCGCCTGCCGCGCGGGGTCGACCCGGCACGCCACCTCAAGCTCGGCCGGGGTGGCATCTCCGACGTCGAGTGGACGGCCCAGCTGCTCCAGCTCGAGCACGCGCACCGCGTCCCCGGCCTGCGCACGACCGCGACGCTCGAGGCGCTCGACGCCGCGGCCGGAGCGGGCCTGCTCGATCCCGACGACTGCCGGGAGCTGACCGACGCGTGGGAGCTCGCCTCCCGCCTGCGTGACGCGCTCGTGCTGTGGAGCGGGCGCACCGGGGGAGCGCACGCCGACGTGCTGCCGCACGACCGGCAGGCCCTCGCCGGGCTCGCGCGCGTGCTGGGCTTCCCGCCGGGCTCGGGCGGGGAGCTCGAGGAGGTCTACCTGCGCACGGCGCGCCGGGCCCGGGCGGTCGTCGAGCGGGTCTTCTACGCCTGAGCGTCCCGGGCAGTCGTCGGGCGGGTCTTCTACGCCTGGGCGTCCCGGACGGAGCCCGGTGCCGGGTCCGTGCCCGCGTCGTCGTCCGGCTCGGTCGCGGTGCCACCGTTCGCGGCGCTGACGGCTCGGACGTGCCCGGTGGCGTCGTGCTCGGCGTCGTCGTGCCGAGCGTCGTCCTGCCCGCTGTCGTCCGGCGACCGCGTGGCCTCGGGGTCCTTCGGCTCGAGCGTCTGGCCGGGTTCGGCGCGCAGGAGCTCGGAGTCCACGAGCTCGTGCCGGCGCACGTACGTCCCGGAGACGGCCTGGATCGTCGCGGCGACGGGCAGCGCGAGGAACGCCCCGAGCGCGCCGAAGACCGCACCGAACGCGAGGACGGCGAGGAACGACATGGCGGGGTTGAGCTCGAGCGAGCGCGCGGACACCTTGGGGGCGAAGATCAGGTTCTCGACCTGCTGGTACGCGAGGACGAACACGAGCACCCCGACGGCCGTCAGCGGGCTGACCGAGATCGCGACCGCGACGGGCAGGATGCCGCCGAGGTACGTGCCGATCGTCGGGACGAACTGCGAGACGACGCCGGTGAACGCCGCGAGCGGCAGCGCGTACGGCACGTCCACGATCGTGAGGAAGGCGAACGTGAACGCGGTCGAGAGGGCCGCGAGGACGAGCCGCGAGTTGATGAAGTCGGCGACCTTGGCCTGCGAGACCTCCCAGATGTTCAGCACCTCGCGCTGACGCTGCGGCGCGAGCAGCCGGCAGATGGCTGCGCGGAACCGCGGCCCGGCCGAGACCATGTAGTAGACGACCAGGAGGACCGCGGACAGGACGAAGAAGAACCCGAGGATCGAGCCGCCGACGCCGAGGATCCCGAACGCGAGGTCGTCGCCCCAGTCGTTCGCGAGCCGCTCGAGGACCTCGGAGGTCTCCGGCAGCACGATCCCGAAGCTCTCGTCGAGCATCGCCGTCAGGTCGGCGTACAGGCGTGGGACGTCCTGCACGAGGTCGACGAGCTGCGCGACGAACAGCCCGCCGAAGAGGGCGAGGACGACGACGACCCCGACGATCGAGCCGATCATCACGAGCCCCGTCGCGAGCCCGCGCCTGACCCGGTGCTGCACGAGCCACTTGACGGCCGGCTCCATCGCGAGCGAGATGAACCAGGAGATCGCGATGATTGTCAGGACGGTGCCGAGCTGGCCCAGCGCGCGCCAGGTGAGCACCCCGACGAACACCGCCACGACGGCCATGACGAGCGCGCGGGGGAGCCACGCGGGAGGGCGGCGGTCCGCGGCGGACGTACGGGGCGGGAGGACGGGCACGGTCATGCGGGCTCCAACGACTGGGGGTGCGCCGGGGCCGCTGGGGGCCGGTGCGGGCAGGTCTCGGGGGGAAACCTAGTGGACGGTACGGACGAGCACCCGGCAGCGCGCGCTCGGGCGGCTGAAGGGGGCCTCGCGCGCAGCCTCGGGAGCGGTCGGTCGACGGTCCGATGGGGCGACCAGCACCGCAATCGTTTTCGATAACGTTTTACACACGCTACAGTGTGCGCCGTGGAGATCCAGCGCAGGCTCACCATCAGTGACGTCGCCCGGCAGGCCGGCGTCTCGGTGGCGACCGTCTCGAAGGTGATCAACGAGCGCTACGGCGTCTCGGCCGAGACCGCGAGCCGGGTCCAGGCGGTGATCGCCGAGCTCGGCTACGAGTCGAGCCTCGTCGCGCGCAGCCTGCGCAGCCACCAGAAGAACGTCATCGGCATCCTCGTCGCCGACTTCGAGCCGTTCAGCACCGAGCTCCTCAAGGGCGCGGCGCACGCCATCCGGGGGAGCGGCTACGAGATCGTCGCCTACTCCGCGAGCGGCGCGGCCGAGGAGCTCGTCGGCTGGGAGCGCCGGTACCTCTCGCGCCTCTCGGGGACGCTGATCGACGGTGCGGTCCTCGTGACCCCCACCGTCGTGGACGCGCGCTACGGGACGCCGGTGGTGGCGGTCGACCCGCACACGGGCCGCTCCGGCATGCCGACCGTCGACTCCGACAACCTCAAGGGCGCGATGCTCGCGACGGAGCACCTGCTCGGCCTCGGCCACCGGCGGATCGGCTTCCTCGGCGGTCGCCTCGACCTCGAGTCGGCCCGCCTGCGCGAGGAGGGCTACCGCAACGCGCTCGAGGCCGCGGGCGTCGAGGTCGACCCCGAGCTGATCCGCGTGGGCGGCTACCGGCCCGAGTCCGCCGAGCAGCCGGCGCGCGAGCTCCTCGCGCTCGACGACCCGCCCACGGCGATCTTCGCGGCCAACGACCTCTCGGCCATCCGCACGATGCAGGTGGCGCAGGGCCTCGGGCTGCGCGTGCCCGAGGACCTGTCGGTGATCGGCTTCGACAACGTGCCCGAGTCGGCGCTCGCCGTCCCACAGCTGACCACGGTCGCCCAGCCCATCCAGGAGATGGGCTACCAGGCGGTCCGCATGCTCATCGACCTCGTCGAGGGCCGCTCGCCCGCCCAGACGCACGTCTCGCTGCCGACCGAGCTCGTCGAGCGGCAGTCCTGCGCCCCGGCGCCCACGCGCGACGCCTGACGTCCGGCGCTCCCCGCCTCGACAACGGCCGAGGGGCGCCCCTGGCAGCTGCCAGGAACGCCCCTCGCCCGCACTGATCGGGAGCAGCCGATCAGACGTCGTAGTAGAGCTCGAACTCGTGGGGGTGCGGGCGCAGACGGATCGGGTCGACCTCGTGCGAGCGCTTGTAGTCGATCCACGTCGCGATCAGGTCGGGCGTGAACACGCCGCCCGCCGTGAGGAAGTCGTGGTCGGCCTCGAGGTTGTCGAGCACCTCGGCGAGCGAGCCCGGGACCTGCTGGATGAGCGCGTGCTCCTCGGGGGGCAGCTCGTAGAGGTCCTTGTCGACCGGCTCCGGCGGCTCGATGCGGTTCTGGATCCCGTCGAGGCCGGCCATGAGCATCGCCGCGAACGCGAGGTACGGGTTGCTCGACGGGTCGGGCACGCGGAACTCGATGCGCTTGGCCTTCGGGTTGGAGCCCGTGACCGGGATGCGGATGCACGCGGAGCGGTTGCGCGCCGAGTAGACCAGGTTGACCGGCGCCTCGAAGCCCGGGACCAGGCGGTGGTAGGAGTTCACCGTCGGGTTCGTGAACGCGAGCAGCGAGGGCGCGTGCTTGAGCAGGCCGCCGATGTACCAGCGCGCGAGGTCGGACAGGCCGCCGTAGCCCTTCTCGTCGAAGAACAGCGGCTTGCCGTCCTTCCACAGGGACTGGTGCACGTGCATGCCCGAGCCGTTGTCGCCGAAGAGGGGCTTCGGCATGAAGGTCGCCGTCTTGCCGGCCTCGTGCGCGACGTTCTTCACGACGTACTTGAAGAGCTGGACCTTGTCGGCCGACTTGCCGAGCTCGTCGAAGCGGTAGTTGATCTCCGCCTGGCCGGCCGTGCCGACCTCGTGGTGCGCGCGCTCCACGCCGAGGCCCAGGGCGTCGAGCTGCAGCGAGATCTTGTCGCGCAGGTCGGCGAACATGTCGACCGGCGGGACGGGGAAGTAGCCGCCCTTGTAGGGGGTCTTGTGGCCGAGGTTGCCACCCTCCTCGACGCGGCCCGTGTTCCAGGCGGCCTCGATGGAGTCGATGTAGTAGTACGACGCGTTCTGCTTCGTCTCGAAGCGCACGTCGTCGAAGATGTAGAACTCGGCCTCGGGGGCGAAGAACGCCGTGTCCGCGATGCCCGTCGAGCGCAGGTACGCCTCGGCCTTGGCGGCGACCTGACGCGGGTCGCGGCTGTACGGCTCGTCGGTGTACGGGTCGACGATGTGGAAGTTGATGTTCAGCGTCTTCTCGGTCCGGAACGGGTCGAGGTAGGCCGTCGAGAGGTCGGGGATGAGCTTCATGTCCGACTCGTGGATCGCCTGGAAGCCACGGATCGACGAGCCGTCGAACATCTGGCCGTCGGTGAAGAAGTCCAGGTCCAGCGAGTACGCCGGGACGTTGAAGTGCTGCATCACGCCGGGCAGGTCACAGAACCGGACGTCGACGAACTTCACGTCCTCGCTCTTGATGAACGCCAGGACTTCCTCCGGCTTGCTGAACATCCGCTGCTCCTCGGGTTGTGAAACGCCCGCTGTCCGGGCGCCTCGAGGCTAGGTGGGGGGCGTTACCCGGCCGTGTACCTCATGTTTCCGCGCTGTTACGCGGGGGCTCCGCACGTAACGATCGGTCGCACGCGCGGGCGACGGCGGCGCCCGGTCCGCTGGTTAGGCTAGCCGCATGGAGCAGCGCGCGGGGATGGGTTCGTGGCTCGAGGGCGGCCCGTCCGGCGAGGGGCAGGGCTCGCGGCTCGGCCTGCCCGCGACGGGAGCCGGCTCTCTGGCGCCGGTCGGGCGCCGGCTCGCGGCCCTCGCGCTCGACTGGGCGGTCTGCCTGCTCATCTCGGCCGCGTTCTTCGACCGGGACCCGATGGCGACGCTCGGGGTGTTCGCGCTCGAGAACGTGCTGCTCGTGAGCACGCTCGGCACGACCCTCGGCCACCGCGCCCTGCGCCTGCGCGTCCAGCGCCTGGCGAGCCCGGGCACGCCGCCCGGCCTGCTGCTCGCGCTCGTCCGCACGGTGCTGCTCTGCCTCGTCGTGCCGGCCGTCGTGTGGGACGCCGACGGGCGTGGTCTCCACGACCGGACGGCTGGGACGGTCATCGTCCGACGTTGAGGTCGGCGGCGGAGTCGGACCGCCGGCCGCCGCGGGCGTCGGCAGCGCACCGGTCCGGCACCCGCGGGTGGCAGGCGTCGGGTGAGTCCGGGGTCAGCACGTCGGAGGTCAGCGGGGCGCCTGCCACGTGAGGCTGTAGCGCCAGTACAGGTGCCGCCGCCAGCGCGCACCGGGCAGGTGGCGGCGGGCGGCGTCGCGCACGTCCGCGTAGGTCACCCGGGGCTCGGTGACCGGCGAGCCGTGCTCCCACTCGCCCCGCAGCCGCCGCGCGACAGCCGCTGCCGGGACGCCCGCGACGGACAGCGCCAGGTCGGCGGGGGAGCCGACGCGGGCGAGCCCGACGACGACGACGTGCCCGCCCGGCGCCGTGAGCGCGCGCAGCCGACGCAGGCCCGCGTCCAGGTCGAGGTGGTGCAGCGTCGCGACGCACGTGACGAGGTCGTAGGCGTGCTCGTCGAGGGGCGCGGTCAGCACGTCGCCCGTCGCGTAGCGCAGGCGCTCGTCGCCCCCGGCTGCCTGTGTCGCCCGCGCCGTCTCGGCCGGGTCGGTGTCGAGGCCCGTCGCCTCGGAGGCGCCCGCGGCGACGGCCCGTCGGGTCAGCAGCCCTTCGCCGCTGCTCACGTCGAGCGCGCGCGTGCCTGGCCGCACGTACCGCAGCGCGAGCGGGTGGTAGTGCGTGTTGTGGTTCCAGTACGGCGTCGGCACGACCCGGACGGTAGCGCGTGGGTCCTTCGTGCGGCGGCAACGTGCCGCCCCGCGAGCGTGCCACCGCGGGAGCGTGCCGCCCGAGGCGTGACCGCCGGTGACGCGGCGGGCGCCGCCACGGCTGGTCGGCCCCGGGAAAGGGCCGACCGGAAGGGGCCGGTCAGCGCCCGCGCATGCCCTTGCGGTCCGGGCGCGCGCGCATCGGGTCGATGCCCTTGGGCAGCGGCAGCCGGGCGGCGCCGAGGGCGGTGAGGCGCTTGAGCACCTCGCCGGTCTCCTGCTTCGTGAGCGTCGGCTTGAGGCGCGTGACCGCGCGCGGGAGCTTGCGCAGCGGCACCTGGCCCTCGCCGTTGCCGGCCTGGATCAGCGTGATCGGTACGCCCGACAGGACGCGTGCGGTGCGCTTGCGCTCGGCCTCGAGCAGCTTGGCGATGCGCGGCGCGGGGCCCTCGCCCACGAGGACGACGCCTGCCCGGCCGACGCCGCGGAACACCAGGTCCTGGGTGCGGGGGTCGACCGCGACCGGCTCCTCCGCGAACGTCCAGCCGCGTCGGATCGTGCCGAGCGCCGCACGGGACGCGCCGGGCTGACCCTCGATCTGGGTGTACGCGGCCGTCTCGGCGCGTCGCGCGAGGATGAACATCGCGGCGAGCAGCGCGAACGGGAGGCTCACGAACAGCGCGTAGAACGGGTGGCCCGTCAGCAGGCCGATGACGAGGCCGACCGCGATGATCCCGACGAACGCGCCGAGCACGTACCACGTGACCGCCGGGTCGTTCCGGCGGGTCATCTGGTACGCCTGCCAGACCTGGTGGTACCACCGGGTCTTCTTCACCTTGGGCGGCTTGACGGTCTTCTCGCGGGCCATGGTGGGAAAGTCTAGTCGTCGCCCGACGCGCCGGACGCCTCTCCCGTCGACCTCAGCGGGCGAGCAGGCTCGACGCCTCCTGGCGCGAGGACCGCTCCTCGCCGAGGTGCGCGAGCGCGGCCGGGATCTCCTGACCGCGGCGGCGCATGGCCTGGCCCCACAGGCGCCCCGCACGGTACGACGAGCGCACGAGCGGGCCGGCCATGACGCCGAGGAAGCCGATGCGCTCGGCCTCGTCGGACAGCGCCACGAACTCCTCGGGGCGCACCCAGCGCGCGACGGGGTGGTGGCGCACCGAGGGGCGCAGGTACTGGGTGATCGTGATGAGGTCGCAGCCCGCGTCGTGCAGGTCCTGCAGGGCCTCCGCGGCCTCCTCCATCGTCTCGCCCATCCCGAGGATGAGGTTCGACTTGGTCACCAGGCCGGCCTCGCGCGCCGCCGTCAGCACCGACAGCGAGCGGTCGTAGCGGAAGCCCGGGCGGATCTCCTTGAAGATGCGCGGCACGGTCTCGAGGTTGTGCGCGAGCACCTCGGGCCGCGAGGAGAACACCTCGCCGATCAGCTCGGGCACCGCGTTGAAGTCGGGGATGAGCAGCTCGACGCCGGTCCCGGCGTTGAGCGCGTGGATCCGGCGGACCGTCTCGGCGTACAGCCACGCGCCGCCGTCGGGCAGGTCGTCGCGGGCGACGCCCGTCACGGTCGCGTACTTCAGGCCCATCGCCTGGACGGACTCCGCGACGCGACGGGGCTCGTCGGCGTCGAAGTCCGCGGGCTTGCCGGTGTCGATCTGGCAGAAGTCGCAGCGGCGCGTGCACTGGTCGCCACCGATGAGGAAGGTCGCCTCGCGGTCCTCCCAGCACTCGAAGATGTTGGGGCAGCCCGCCTCCTCGCACACCGTGTGCAGGCCCTCGCGCTTCACCAGGCCCTTGAGCTCGCTGTACTCCGGGCCCATCGTCGCGCGCGTCTTGATCCAGTCGGGCTTCTTCTCGATCGGCGTCTGCGCGTTGCGTGCCTCGACGCGGAGCATGCGCCGGCCCTCGGGTGCGATCGTCACGATCCTCACCCTACGTCAGCGGGCGCGGGCCCTCGCGGTGCGCAGCGGGAGGCACGCATCACAGGCGAGAGCGGGAATAACGGGACCTCCGACCCATGCCGGACGCCCCTGCGACGGTGACGCTGAGAGGGACGAGCGGGACGAAGGCGACCGCACGACGGCGGAGGGGGTTCGAGATGCGCATCCTGGTGACGGTGGCCTCGCGCCACGGCGCGACGCGGGAGATCGGGACGGTCGTGGCCGACGTGCTGCGCTCCGCAGGGCACGACGTCGACGAGCTCGAGCCCGAGGACGTGGGCACGGTCGAGCCGTACGCCGCGGTCGTGCTGGGCTCCGCGGTCTACGCCGGGCGGCTCGGCGCCGGGCTGCGGTACCTGGTCGAGCGCCAGGGCGGGCAGCTGCGGGCGCGGCCCGTGTGGCTGTTCTGGTCCGGGCCGGTCGGCGACCCGCTCAGCCCGCCCACGGTGCCCGACGACGTGGGCGTGCTCGCGGCGCAGACCGGGGCGCACGCGCCGCAGGTCTTCGGGGGGCGGCTCGACCGGCGCACCCTCGGGCTCGCCGAGCGGGCGCTCGTCGCCCTGATCGACGCCGAGCAGGGCGACTTCCGTGACCTCGACGCGGTCCGCGGGTGGGCCGCGGGGGTCGCCGACGAGCTCGCTCCCCACGGCGCGCTGCGCTGACCCACGACGACCCGCGCAGCCCGGCCGCGGGGAAGGCGGTCAGGGCAGCGCGGGTACCGCGTCCGGGGCGTCGACGGGGGCGGTGTCCCCGCCGGCCGGCGCGGCCGCGGTGGCGAGGCGCACCGGCGCGAGCGCGGCCTCGAGGTGCGTGCGCACGAGCGGGAGCACCTCGGCGATGCTCACGCGGCGGCCCGTCTCGGCGGTGAGGGACGTGACGTCCGCGTCGGGGATCCCGCACGGCACGATCCGGCCGAACGCGTCGAGGTCCGGTTCGCAGTTGAGCGCGAAGCCGTGCATCGTGACGCCCTTGGCGACCCGGACGCCGATCGCGGCGACCTTACGCTCCCGGAGCGGACCACGAGGGCTCTCGGGCTCGGCCGCGAACCACACGCCGGAGCGCCCGTCGACGCGGACGGCGGTCAGGCCCAGGTCGGCGCACGTGCGGATCAGCGTCTCCTCGAGCGCGCGCACGTAGCGCACGACGTCGATGGGCTGCGCGAGCCGCACGATCGGGTAGCCGACGAGCTGGCCGGGCCCGTGCCAGGTGATGCGGCCGCCGCGGTCGACGTCGACCACGGGTGTGCCGTCGACGGGCCGGTCCCACGACGCCGTGCGCCGCCCCGCCGTGTACACGTCCTCGTGCTCGCACAGGAGCACGGTGTCCTCGCGGGTGCCTCCGGCGACCTCGGCGTGCACCTCGCGCTGGAGGTCCCACGTCGGCCGGTACGGCTGGAGGCGGGCACCCAGGTCGAGCTCGACGAACTGCATGGCGCCAGGCTAACCCCGGGTCCGCGCGTCGGCGGCGTGACGGTCGTCGCACCGGCCGGCCACGCGCGGCGCTGGAGGCCGCGGTCCGAGCGGTGCGGCTCAGGCGGTGCGCCTCAGGCGGTGCGGTCCTCGGCGGGGCACACGTCGTCGCGCCCGTCGTCGCCGGCGTCGTCGGTCGACCCGGTCCCCGTCGCGGGCCGGGCGACGACCGCCAGCAGCGCCCGCAGCTGCTCGACCTGCTCCGGGGTGAGCCCGCGGGTCGTCATGGCGTCGGCGGGGCGCCGGTCGGACGCCTTGACCGCGACCTCGCGGCCCGCGTCCGTGATCGCGAGGACGATCTTGCGCCGGTCCGTGGCGTGCGGCGCGCGGGTCACGTACCCGGTGCGCTCCATGCGGGCGAGGATGCGGCTCATCGTCTGCTCGGTCACGCTGCACGCGTCGGCGAGCTCGCGCTGCGAGCGCGGCTCGTGCGCGAGGAGCACGAGCACGGGCAGGCTCGCGTGGTTGAGGTCCCAGCCGGCGAGGTGGGCGTTCCACTCGCGCTCGACGCGTCGCGCGGCGGCGGACAGCAGCCGGCCGACCGGCCAGTCGGCGGGGTCGTCGGAGGCCATCCGCGCCCAGGGGGCTGCGGCGCCGGGAGCACGCGCGTCGTCGACCACGCCCACCCCCGTCCCCGCGCCGCGGCGCTCGCCAGATGCTCAGCATGCTGAGCACGTGTTGCGCGTCGCGCACCACTGCCTCATGATACTCAGCATGCTGAGTAAATCTGGTCGGGCCGCTCTGCGCGCGCTGGCCCTGGTCGCCGTCCTCGCCGTCTGGCTCGCCGTCGGAGCCTTCGGGGGGATGGCGCAGGGCAAGCTCTCGCAGGTCCAGACCAACGACTCCGCCGCGTTCCTGCCCTCGTCCGCGGAGTCCACGCGCGCGGCCGAGGCGGGGCGCGCCTTCGTCGACTCGGAGACCCTACCCGTGCTCGTCGTGCTCGAGGGGCAGGGCGGGGGAGCCCTGTCACCCGAGCAGATCACCGCGGCGCAGGAGTTCGCCCGGTCGGTCGCCGACCTCGAGCTCCCCGGCGCCGACGCCGCAGCCGGCGACCCCGCGACCCTCGGGGACGTGCTCACCGGCCCGGCCGTCGCGGTCCCGTCCGAGGACGGCGAGGCGGTGCTCGTCCCCCTGTCCCTCGACGGCGACGCCGCCGAGGGTCGCCTCGCGGACGACGAGAGCGTGACCGGCGCGTCGGTCCAGGCGCTGCGCGACGCGCTCGCGGCCGAGCTCGGCGCGAGCGCGGACGACGCCGGGGAGCTCGGGCTCCAGGCGTGGGTCACCGGACCGGGCGGGTTCGTCGCCGACCTGTCGAACGCGTTCGGCGGGATCGACGGCGTGCTGCTGCTCGTCGCGCTCAGCGCGGTCCTGCTCATCCTCGTGATCGTGTACCGGTCGCCGTTCCTGCCGTTCGTCGTGATCTTCTCCGCGGTGTTCGCGCTGTGCGCCGCCGCCCTCGTCGTGTACCAGCTCGCGGCGAACGACGTGCTCACGCTCAACGGGCAGTCGCAGGGCATCCTCTCGATCCTCGTGGTCGGCGCCGCGGTCGACTACGCGCTCCTGCTCGTCGCGCGGTACCGCGAGGAGCTGCGCGGGGTGCAGAGCCCGTTCACCGCGATGCGGCGCGCCGTGCGGGCGTCGATCGAGCCCATCGCCGCGAGCGCCGGCACCGTGATCGCCGGGCTGCTGTGCCTGCTGCTCTCGGACCTCAAGTCCAACTCGAGCCTCGGTCCGGTCGCCGCCATCGGCATCGCGTCCGCGTTCGTCGCCTCGCTCACGCTGCTGCCGGCGCTGCTCCTCGTCCCCGGGTCCCGCGCGCGCGTGCTGTTCTGGCCCAGCCGGCCCCAGGTCGCCGCAGGTGCGGAGCACGACGGCCCGGGCCACCGTCGGCCGACCGCCGAGGTGCTCACCGGCCTGTGGGGGAGGGTCGCACGGTTCGTCGGCCGCCGCGCGCGCCGGGTGTGGGTCGCGACGGCGCTGCTCCTCGTCGCCTGCGCGGCGTTCCTGCCGACGCTGAACGCGGGCGGCACCAACCAGTCGGACGTGTTCCTCGTCGAGGTCGACGCGGTCGCCGGCGAGGAGGTGCTCTCCGACCACTTCCCGGCAGGCGCGACCCAGCCGATCCTGGTGGTGGCGCCCGAGGAGGACCTCGACGCCGTCGTCGAGACGGCCGAGGGCGTCGACGGCGTCGACGCGGTGACGGTGTACACGGGCGAGAGCGGCGGGGCGCCCGGCGGCGTCGGCGGTCCGGCCGCCGAGCCCGCGCCCCCGGTCGTCGTCGACGGGCGCGTCCGGGTCGACGTGGCGACGCAAGAGGCGGCCGACACGCAGGCCGCCGTGGGCACCGTCGAGGACCTGCGCGAGGCGCTCGCGGACGTCTCGCCCGACGCGCTCGTCGGCGGCGCCGCGGCGCAGACGCTCGACACGCAGGTCGCCGGCGCACGGGACCTGCGGGTCATCGTCCCGGTCGTGCTGCTCGTGATCCTGCTCATCCTCATGCTGCTGCTGCGCTCGGTCGTCGCCGCGGTGCTGCTCGTGCTCGCGAACGTCCTCTCGTTCGGGGCAGCGCTCGGGGTGGGGGCGATCGTGTTCAACAACGTGCTCGGGTACCCGGGCGCCGACCCGGCGGTGCCGCTCTACGCGTTCACGTTCCTCGTCGCGCTGGGGGTCGACTACTCGATCTTCCTGATGACGCGCGTGCGCGAGGAGGCGCTGCAGTTCGGCACGCGCGAGGGCGTGCTGCGCGGGCTCGCCGTCACCGGCGGGGTCATCACGTCCGCGGGCATCGTTCTCGCGGCGACGTTCAGCGCGCTCGGCGTCATCCCGCTCCTCTTCCTCGCCCAGCTCGCCTTCCTCGTCGCGTTCGGGGTCCTGCTCGACACGTTCGTCGTCCGCAGCCTGCTCGTCCCGGCACTCGTGCACGACCTCGGCCGGCGCACGTGGTGGCCGAGCCTGCTCGGGCGCCTCGACCGGTCGCCCGAGGTCGCCGAGCGCTCCCCGGAGGCCGCGCCGGTCGGGTGAAGCGGCGCGGGCACGGACGCGTGACGCGGGTGGCGCGGGTGACGGCCGGCGCCACCCGCGTCGTAGGTTGGGGCGCATGAGCGAGTCCCTGCGGGTCGGGTTGGTCGGGTACGGGTCGGCGGGGCGGGGCATCCACGCCCGGCTCCTGCGCGAGGTCGGGGCGCGCGTCACGCACGTCGTGAGCCGCAACCCCGAGCGGTCGGCGCAGGCCCGCGCCGACTGGGCCGGCGTCGTGGTCGAGCCGGACGTGGACGGGCTCCTCACGCACGCCGCCGAGCTCGACGTCGTCGTGATCGCGAGCCCGACCGGCGAGCACGTGGCGCACGTGCGCGCCGCGCTCCGCGCCGGCCTGCCCGTCGTCGTCGACAAGCCGCTCGCGCCGAGCACCGCCGAGGCGCGCGAGCTCGCGGTCGAGGCCGAGGGCTCGGGCGGGCGCCTGACGGTCTTCCAGAACCGCCGCTGGGACCCCGAGCAGCTCACGCTGCTCGGGCTGCTGCACGAGGGCCGGCTCGGGCGCGTGCACCGCTTCGAGCGCCGCTGGGAGCGGTGGCGCCCCGTCCCGCAGCAGCGCTGGAAGGAGAACGACACGCGCGCCGGCGGGCTGCTGCTCGACCTCGGTGCGCACCTGGTCGACTCCGCCGTCCAGCTGTTCGGGCCGGTCGAGAGCGTGTACGCCGAGCTGCGCGCCCTCACGACGCCCGCGGAGGACGACGTGTTCCTGGCGGTGCGGCACGCCGCCCCCGACGGCGGTCCCGGCGTCCTGAGCCACCTCCAGGCAGGTGCGCTCGTCGGTGCACCCGGCCCTCGGACCCGCGTCCTCGGCGACACGGGGGCCTATCTCGTGACGAGCTTCGAGGGGGAGCCGACGCCCTTCGCCTCGCTCGACGAGCGCCACACGCACGACGACGCCCACCCGCGCGGCGTGCTCGGGGCGGCGCCGCGCGTCACGGACGACGAGCACGAGGGCTGGCTCGTGCACGGGGCCGACCGGGTCCCCGTCCCGCGCGCGCCCGGCGGGCACGCGGACTACTACCGGGCCGTCACCACGTGGGTCCTCGACGGCGGGCCCGTGCCGGTCGACCCGTGGGACGCCGTGCGCACCGCGGGCGTGCTCGACGCCGCCCGGGTGTCGGCGCTCGAGGGGCGGCTCGTCGAGGTGGACCCGACGGCTGCGGGCTGACGCTGCCGATGTGAGCGCTCGGCCCGCCCGGAGCAGCGGGGCCTCTCGGCCGGCCGCGCCGGCCGGCGGGTCGCCGTGGGCGGAGCGCGCGGGGCGGGCGCGACCGGACCTGTGGACAGCGGTCCGCGGGCGCCGCGGCACGGTTCGATGGCGGCATGGACAGCGCCGCCCCGCCCGACGTCGCCGCTGCGCTGCTCACGGCGGGGTACCGGGTCGTCGGACCGGTAGGCGTCGGTGCGGACGGGCCCGCGTGGTCCGCGGTCGCTCTCGACGGCTCGGCCGCGCGCGTGGTCGTCCGGGTCCTGGACCTCGCCGCAGACCCCCGGCACGGCGCCCGGCTGCACCGGCTGCGCGACGTGGGCCACGAGCACCTGGTCCGCCTGCGCGACGTGCTCGAGCTCCCGGACGGCCGGTGCGCGCTGCTCACGGACCACGTGCCCGGCGCCAGCCTCGCAGCGCTGCACGACGCGCGTGGACCGTGGAGCCCGGGCGAGGCCGTGACGCTCGCGATCCCGCTCGCGGACGCGCTCGCGGCGCTGCACGCCGCCGGCCTGGTGCACTCCGACGTCTCCCCGGCCAACGTCGTGGTGCGCGACGACGGCCGGCCGGTGCTCGTCGACCTCGTGAGCTGCGTCGTCGGCGGCTCGGGGACGCCCGGCTACGCCGCCCCGGAGGTCGACGACGGGAGCGGGTGCGGACCCGAGGGAGACGTCCACGCGCTCGCACGCACGGTGCTGCGGCACCTCGCGGTCCCCGATCCCGCGGTGGACGAGCCGTGGGACGGAGGCACGCGCGTCCGTGACCTGCTGGCCGACGCCGCCGACCCCGACCCCGCGCTCCGCCCGACCGCCCAGGCGCTCGCGGACGCGTGCTTCCGAGCCGAGCAGCCCGAGCCGGTCGTGCTGCCGGACGCCGCGGTGCTCGCGCGCACGGAGCTGTCCCGGCTCGCCGGCCGCGGCTCGCGCGACGCGACGG
>NZ_JBFTER010000118.1:0-14762 GCF_047229345.1 Cellulomonas jepli
GTTATGACCCCCCCGGGCGGGCCGCTGGGGCGGCCCCCCCCCCCCGCCCTCCTCACCCCCTCCCGCCGCCCGCGGGCGCCCCGCGGCCCCGTGACCTGGGGTCGGTGCCACGACGGGTCGCCGCCGCTCGGCGGCCCTGGCCTGCTGCTGGCGGGTGCGCATCCCGGCGACGTGCGCCTGCCGGGCGTCCAGCGCGCCCACGGCACGCTGCGAGAGCGCCCAGAGCTCCCGCGCGTCCGCCCCGGCGAGGTCGAGCCCGCAGGCGGCACAGCGCGTGGTCGTGAGCGTCGCGGCGCACGAGGGGCACGCGCCCGGGTCGGCCAGGAGACGCCGGACGACGGCGTAGGGGTCGGGGCTCGGGCTCGGGCCCTGCGCGTGAGGCATGGCGGCATCCTGGTCCATGCCGGGTGCCCGCCCGCGGCCGTGCACAGGCGCGACCGGGCGAGTCACCCGTCCGTGCCACGGTCCGTCGGTCCGCCCCACGTCCGGGGCAGGGCCTAGGGTGGAGCGAGCGGGCCGTACGCGGGGCGCCTCGGCACCTGCACGCGCGCGACCCGTCCGAGCACGACCGAGACACACGGGAGGTCACGATGGCTGGTCAGGAACACGGACGGGCCCGTCGCGAGGACGACGAGCCGGTCGACGCCCCGGAGCCGGTGCCCGCGACGCCCGCCGCCCAGGCCCGCGACGCCGAGGTCGACGCCCTGCTCGAGGAGATCGACGAGGTCCTCGAGTCGAACGCGGAGCAGTTCGTGCGCGGGTTCGTGCAGAAGGGCGGTCAGTGAGCCTCGATGGGTCCGGATCACGCAGCCTCCCCGGGGCGGCTCCCGAGCGCGTTCCTCACGCCCGGGTCGCCGTCCTTCGTCGACTTCCTCGCCGGTCACGCCCCGTCGCTGCTCCCCGGTAACCGGCCCCTGCCGGCCGTGGACGCGCCCGCCGCCCCGCACGCGACGACGATCGTCGCGCTGACGTTCGACGGCGGCGTCGTCATGGCGGGCGACCGCCGGGCGACGATGGGCCCGACGATCGCGAGCCGCGAGATCGAGAAGGTCTTCCCGGCCGACGAGTTCTCCGCGGTCGGCATCGCCGGCACCGCGGGCCTCGCCGTCGAGCTCGTCCGGCTCTTCCAGCTCGAGCTCGAGCACTACGAGAAGATCGAGGGCACGCTGCTCTCGCTCGACGGCAAGGCCAACCGCCTCGCGACGATGATCCGCAGCAACCTCGGGCTCGCGATGCAGGGGCTCGCGGTCGTGCCGCTGTTCTGCGGCTTCGACCTCGACCGGTCCCGCGGTCGGATCTTCTCCTACGACATCACGGGCGGGCGCTACGAGGAGCACGAGCACCACAGCGTGGGCTCGGGGTCGGTGTTCGCGCGCGGCTCGCTCAAGAAGCTGTGGCGCCCTGGGCTCGACGTCGCGGGAGGGGTGCGGGTCGCCGTCGAGGCGCTCGTGGACGCCGCGGACGACGACTCCGCGACGGGCGGGCCCGACGAGAGCCGGCGCATCTGGCCCGTCGTCGCGACCGTGACCGAGGCGGGCTACGTGCGGGTCCCGGACGACGAGCTCGCGCGCGTCGTGGCCGACGTGACGACCGCGCGCCGCGCCGAGCACGACCGGAGCCGTCTGGCACGAGGAGGTGAGCAGCGATGAGCATGCCGTTCTACGTCTCGCCCGAGCAGCTGATGAAGGACCGCGCGGACTACGCCCGCAAGGGCATCGCGCGCGGGCGGTCGGTCGTGGTGCTGCAGTACGACGACGGCATCGCGTTCGCCACCGAGAACCCCTCGCGCGCGCTGCACAAGATCTCCGAGATCTACGACCGCATCGCGTTCGCCGCCGTCGGCAAGTACAACGAGTTCGAGAACCTGCGGGTCGCGGGGGTGCGGTACGCCGACCTGCGCGGCTACTCCTACGACCGGCGGGACGTCAACGCGCGCGGGCTCGCGAACGCGTACGCCCAGACGCTCGGCACGGTCTTCACGACCGAGTCCAAGCCGCTCGAGGTCGAGCTCGTCGTCGCCGAGGTCGGGGACCGCGCCGAGGCCGACCAGGTGTACCGCCTGTCGTACGACGGGTCGGTCGCGGACGAGCACGGGTACGTCGTGATGGGCGGCGAGGCCGAGCGGCTCGGCGCGCTGCTCGCCGAAGGCTGGCGTCCCGGGCTGCCGCTCGCGGAGGTGCTCGACCTCGCGGTGCGCGTGCTCGGCACCCCGGCCGAGGGGGAGCCCCGCCGCATCCCCGCGAGCCAGCTCGAGGTCGCGGTGCTCGACCGGACCCGCCCTCGCCGGGCGTTCCGCCGGCTGTCGGGCGTCGCGCTGGAGGACCTGCTCGGAGCGGTCACGCAGCCCTGACCGGGGCGGCCGGCACGCCGTCCGCACGGCGCCCGGCTCCCGCCCGCCGAGCGGGTGCGGCGGACCCTGAGGGACACTGACGACGAGGAGGCACCCATGGACCGTCGCATCTTCGGTCTCGAGACCGAGTACGGCGTCACGTGCGCGTCGGACGACGGGCGTGGCCTGTCCGCGGACGAGGTCGCCCGGTACCTGTTCCGCAAGGTCGTGGCGTGGGGGCGCTCGTCGAACGTGTTCCTGCGCAACGGCTCGCGCCTGTACCTCGACGTCGGCTCGCACCCCGAGTACGCGACGGCCGAGTGCGACGACGTGCGCCAGCTCGTGACGCACGACCGCGGCGGCGAGCGGATCCTCGAGGGGCTCGTGGCCGACGCGCAGCAGCGGCTCGAGCACGAGGGGCTCGCGGGGCGCATCCACCTGTTCAAGAACAACACCGACTCGGCGGGCAACTCCTACGGCTGCCACGAGAACTACCTCGTGCGCCGCCAGGGCGACTTCTCGCGGCTCTCCGACGTGCTCGTGCCGTTCCTCATCACCCGTCAGGTCCTCACGGGCGCGGGGAAGGTCCTGTCGACGCCGCGCGGCGCCGTGTACTGCCTGTCGCAGCGGGCGGACCACATCTGGGAGGCCGTCTCGAGCGCGACCACCCGGTCCCGGCCGATCATCAACACGCGCGACGAGCCGCACGCCGACGCCGAGCACTACCGGCGCCTGCACGTCATCGTCGGGGACTCGTCGATGTCGGAGACGACGACGATGCTCAAGGTCGGCTCGACCGACCTGATCCTGCGCATGATCGAGGCCGGTGTCCCCATGCGGGACATGGCGCTGGAGAACCCGATCCGCGCGATCCGCGAGATCTCGCACGACATGACGGGCACGCAGCCGGTCGCCATGGCCAACGGCCGGTCGATGACGGCGGTGGACCTCCAGGAGGAGTACCTCACGCGCGTCAAGGAGTTCGTGGACGCGGAGGTCGACGCGACGCCGGTCGTCAAGCAGGTCCTCGACCTGTGGGAGCGCGGGCTGCGGGCGATCCGGACCGGCGACCTGTCGCTCGTGGAGCGCGAGCTCGACTGGGTCATCAAGTACCGGCTCATCGAGCGGTACCGCGCGCGGCACGGCCTCGAGATGTCGGACGTGCGGGTCGCGCGGATGGACCTGGCGTACCACGACATCTCGCGCACGGAGGGCCTGTACAACCTGCTCGCGGCGCGGGGCCTCGTCGAGCGCGTGACGACGGACCTCGAGGTCTTCGAGGCGACGGCGGTCCCGCCGCAGACGACCCGCGCCAAGCTGCGGGGCGACTTCGTGCGCCGCGCGCAGGAGGCCCGGCGCGACTACACGGTCGACTGGGTGCACCTCAAGCTCAACGACCAGGCGCAGCGGACCGTGCTGTGCAAGGACCCGTTCCGCAGCGTCGACGACAGGGTCGAGAGGCTCATCGAGTCCATGTGAGGCTCGGCGGCGTCCCGCCCGCCCGGGCCGGCCGGTCGTCCGGGCGTGCCCGGGCCTGCCCCCGAGCCGTCTGCACGGGCGGTCGCGGGGCGCGAACCTGTTCCCGGGCGCACAGCGCGGCCCCGTACAGTGTGGGCCGACATGCGAGCGGAGAGGAGCGTCGTGCGACGTCTGGGAGCGGTGGCGGTGGCGGTCGCGCTGCTGGTCACCGGGTGCACGGCACCCGAGGAGGAGGCCCTCGACGTCGTCGTCTCGGGCGAGCCGGGGGAGCGCCCGACGATCACCTACCGCACTCCGCTCAGCGTCGACGAGACCGTCTCGACCGTGATCTGGCCGGGTTCGGGCCCCGAGCTCGTCGAGGGACGTCCGGCGCTCGTCGACTTCTGGCTCGAGGACGCGACCGACGCGACGGTCGTCAAGGAGAGCTACTCGACCAACCCGACGGCACGCATCCTGTCGGCGGAGGACCTCGGGGAGGACCTCTACGAGACGCTGCGGGGTCAGCGGGTCGGGGCCCGGCTGCTGCAGGTCAGTCCCGCGCCGGGCAACGGCGCGGCGGACTTCCCCACGGTGACGGTCCTCGACGTGCTGCCGACGCGCGCCGCGGGCGAGGCGGTGCCGCCGCGCGAGGGGCTGCCGACCGTCACGCTCGCCGACGACGGCTCCCCGTCGATCACGCCGTCGGCCACCGAGCCGCCCGCCGATCTCCTGACCCAGCAGCTGCTGCGGGGCACCGGCCGGCAGGTCGCCGAGGGCGACGTCATCACCGTCCAGTACACCGGGTTCTCGTGGACCACCGGCGCGCCGTTCGAGTCGACGTGGACGAGCGGCAGCCCGGTGTGGTTCTCGCTCGACAGCGTCCCCGCGTGGTCGGCGCTCGTCGAGCAGCCCGTCGGCAGCCAGGTCATGCTCGTCGTCCCGCCCTCCTACCCGCTCGGCGTCACGCAGAGCGAGGAGCTCCAGGGGCAGACCGTGGTGTTCGTGATCGACCTGCTCGCGAGCCGCGCGGCCACGACGCCCGAGGGGTCGGCACCCGACGCGACCGCTCCCGCCGGTGGCACCGACCCGACGACGGAGGGCTGAGCCGTGACGCTCGCGCTGCGCGTGATCCCGTGCCTCGACGTCGACGCGGGCCGCGTCGTCAAGGGGGTCAACTTCGAGAACCTGCGCGACGCCGGCGACCCGGTCGAGCTCGCCCACCGGTACGACACGGAGGGCGCCGACGAGCTGACGTTCCTCGACGTGTCCGCGTCGTCGGGCAACCGCGAGACGACGTACGACGTGGTGCGCCGGACCGCCGGGGAGGTCTTCGTGCCCCTGACGGTCGGTGGGGGCGTCCGCTCGCCCGACGACGTCGACCGCCTGCTGCGCGCGGGCGCGGACAAGGTGGGCGTCAACACCGCCGCGATCGCCCGCCCGCAGCTCATCGCGGAGATCGCCGAGCGCTTCGGCAGCCAGGTCCTCGTGCTGTCCGTGGACGCGCGCCGGGTCACGGGGGACACCCGCACCGACTCGGGGTACGAGGTCACGACGCACGGCGGCCGGCGGGGGACCGGGATCGACGCCGTCGCCTGGGCCGCGCAGGCCGCCGAGCTCGGCGCGGGGGAGATCCTGCTGAACTCCATGGACGCCGACGGGACGACCGCCGGCTTCGACCTGGAGATGCTCGGGGACGTGCGCCGGGAGGTCAGGGTCCCGCTCGTGGCGAGCGGCGGCGCGGGGACGCCCGAGCACTTCGTCGAGGCGGCCCGGGCGGGCGCCGACGCGGTGCTGGCCGCGAGCGTCTTCCACTTCGGGACCCTCACCGTGGGTCAGGTCAAGCAGGCGCTGCGCGACGCGGGCGTGACCGTCCGCTGACCGACGCGCTCGCGCGTCCGCCGAGGCGCTCGGCCGTCGTCGGGTCGCGCCACCTCCCGCCGGGCGACGCGCCGTGCGGCGGCGTCAGCGGAACGGCAGCGCCTCGCGCACGGCCTCGACGTCCTGCGCGGCTCCCTCGACGGTGACCTGCGTCGCGGTGCCCCGGCCGAAGCCGTGCAGCAGCAGGTCCGCGACCGACCCGCGCACGACGACGGTCCCGAACCCGCGTGCCGGTCGCCTGACGACCCGCCGCACGCCGTCGGGACGCACGAGCACGACGCCGGCGGCGACCTTGCGGTACGTCAGCCGCGCTGCGCGCAGGAGCTGGGCCCAGAGCGCCTGCTCGCGCTCGGGCTCGAGCTCGCGGTCCGTCACGGTCCCCGAGCCACGCCGCACGTCCTCGGTGTGCACGAAGAACTCGACGAGGTTGGCGGCGTCGCCCGCCCACGTCATCGGGTGCCACGCGGGCGGCTCGGCGGCGACGCGCGCGACGAGGTCGCGGAACCCGCCCTCGCTCAGTCCCGCCTGCGCGAGGTCCTCGATCGCCCGCTCGGCGCGGCCGGCGAGGGGCGGGACCGCGAGCCCGGCGGGGACGACGAGCGAGCCCTCGCGCAGCACGACGTGCGCCGCGAGGTGACGCGCCTGCCACCCCTCGCACAGCGTCGGGGCCTCGGGACCCGCGTCGGTCAGGGCCTGCGCGAGCTCGCGCCGTTCGAGGGTGTGCCACGTCATCCGGGCATCGTCGCACGTGCGTGAGACGATGGTGCGATCCCCGCCCGCCCCGGAAGGACCTGCTGTGCCCACGCGTGCCCGACCCCCCGCCGGGGTCGCCCTGACCGGCTCCGTCGCGCGCCGGTCGGTCCAGCTCCTCGTCCGCGGCATGGTCTCCCAGCCCTGGACGTACACGTGGGCCGTCCTGCTGTCCGCCGCGTTCGGCACGCTCACCGTCATGGTGAGCCGGGTGCTCGGCTGGGTCACCGACGGCGTCGTCGTCCCGGCGATCGACGGCTCGGCGGACGCGCGCGACCGGATCTGGCAGGCGGGTCTCGCGCTGGCCGCGGTGGCCCTCGCGCTCGCGCTCGCCGTGGCGGGCCGGCGCATCTTCGCGGGGATGGGGGTCGCCGACCAGCAGGCCGACCAGCGCGTGCGGGTCACCCGCCAGTACCTGCGCCTGCCGATGTCGTGGCACCGCCGCCACCCCACGGGCCAGCTCCTCGCGAACGCGAGCTCGGACGTCGAGGCCTCGACGTCGGTGTTCAACCCGCTGCCGTTCGCGCTCGGGGTCGTCGTCATGATCCTCGTCGCGACGGTCGGCCTGCTGCGCACCGACGTGTGGCTCGCGCTCGCCGCGCTGGTCGTGGTCCCGCTCGCGGTCGTCGCGAACGTCGTCTTCCAGCGCCGGATGTCCCCGGCGATCACGCGGGCGCAGCAGCTGCGCTCCGAGGTCTCGGACATCGCGCACGAGAGCTTCGAGGCCGGGGTGCTCGTCAAGTCGCTCGGCACCGAGGACCGCGAGGTCGTGCGGTTCGCCGAGCGCGCCGGTCAGCTGCGGGACGCGAACGTCCGGGTCGGCGTCGTGCGCGCGCTGTTCGACCCGGTGATCGACGTGCTGCCCGCGATCGGGACGCTGCTCGTGCTGCTCGTCGGCGCGGTGCGCGTGGCCGACGGCGCGGTGGGCACGGGTGACGTCGTGGCGGCGGCGTACCTGCTCACGATGCTCGGGGTCCCGGTGCGTGCGTTCGGGTGGGTGCTCGGGGAGCTCCCGCGCTCGCTCGTCGGGTTCGACCGCGTCGCGCGCGTGCTCGACTCCTCGGCCGTGCCCGTCGACGGCCGGGCGGCGCTGCCCCGGGGTGCGGCGGGCGCCCACGCGCAGATGCGGGGCGTCGGGGTCCGGGTCGGTTCGGGCCAGACCGCCGCGGACCTGCTCGTGGACGTCGACCTCGACGTCGCGCCGGGCCGGACGGTCGCGGTCGTCGGCTCCACGGGTGCGGGCAAGACGACGCTGGTGTCCCTGTTCAGCCGCTTGTCCGACCCGACGTCCGGAACCGTGCTGCTCGACGGGCAGGACCTGCGCGACGTGCGGCCCGCCGACATCGCGGCGCAGGTGGCCCTCGTCGCGCAGTCCACGTTCGTCTTCGAGGACTCGGTGCGCGCCAACGTCACGCTGTGCGACGACGACGACCCCGAGGCGCCGACGGACGCACAGGTGTGGCAGGCGCTCGCCGCCGCGCACGTCGACGACGTGGTGCGCGCGCTGCCCGGCGGGCTCGACGCGCGGCTCGGGGAGCGCGGGTCCAACCTCTCGGGCGGCCAGCGCCAGCGGATCGCTCTCGCCCGCGCCCTCGTGCGGTCCCCGCGCCTGCTCGTGCTCGACGACGCGACGTCCGCGGTCGACCCGGGCATCGAGCAGGCGATCCTCACGGGGCTGCGCCCGCGGGACGGCGGCGCGCCGGGCTCTGTGAGCGTGCTCATGGTCGCGTACCGCATGTCGTCGGTGCTGCTCGCGGACGAGGTGGTGCACCTCGAGAACGGCCGCGTCGTCGACCAGGGGACGCACGAGGAGCTGCTCGCGCGGGACCCCGGGTACCGGGCGCTGGCGACGGCGTACGAGCAGGAGTCGCTGCGCCGCGCGCGTGCCGCGGCCGACGCGCTCGACGACGAGGCGGACGCCGGGGTGGCCCGATGAGCCGGCGGCAGGCGGCGCCGGAGCCGGGTCGGCAGGCGTCGGCCCGCGGGATCTCCGCGACCGAGCTCGGCGTCCTCGCGACCCTGCGCCGCGGGGTCCAGGTCTCGCCGCAGCTGCTCGACGGCCTCGCGCTGACCGTCGTGCTCGCCGTCCTCGCGGCGCTGGGCCGCGTGCTCGTGCCCGTGACCGTCCAGCAGACGATGGACACCGGGATCCTCGCCTCCGGCGGGCCCGACGTGCAGCGCGTCGTGACGCTCGTCGTCGTCGCGGCGACCGGCCTGCTGCTCGGCGCCGCGTGCTCGGCGCTGGTCAACGTGCGGCTCTTCCGCGCGAGCGAGCGCGGTCTCGTCGCACTGCGCGTGCGCGCGTTCAGGCACGTGCACGACCTGTCGGCCCTCACGCTGGACGCCGAGCGGCGCGGGTCGCTCGTCTCGCGGGTGACGTCCGACGTCGACACCATCTCGATGTTCGTGCAGTGGGGCGGCATCATGCTGCTCGTCTCGCTGCTGCAGATCTCGGTCGCGACGGTCCTCATGGCCGTCTACTCCTGGCAGCTCACGATCCTCGTGTGGCTCTCGTTCCTCCCGCTCGTGCTGGTCCTGCGCCCGCTGCAGAAGCGCGTCAACGCCGCGTACACGCTCGTGCGCTCGCGGGTCGGCGCGATGCTCGGAGCCGTGTCGGAGGCCGTCGTCGGCGCCGAGACCGTGCGGGCGTACGGGGTCCAGGATCGCACCGGGCGGCGCATCGACGCGTCGGTGCGGGCCACCCGCCAGGCGATGGTGCGCGCGCAGAACGTCGTCGCGGTCGTGTTCTCGAGCGGCGTCCTCGTGGCGAACCTCGTGCTCGCGGTCGTCGTGGTGGCCGGCACGTACCTGGGCGTCGCGGGCGACCTGACGGTCGGGCGGCTCCTCGCGTTCCTGTTCCTCGTCCAGCTGTTCACCGGCCCGGTGCAGATGGCGACGGAGATCCTCAACGAGCTCCAGAACGCCGTCGCGGGCTGGCGCCGCGTGCTCGCCGTCATCGAGACGCCGGTCCTCGTCCCCGACCCGGGCGAGGACGGCGTCGACTCCCCGCGCGGGCCGGCGACCGTCGAGCTGCGGGGCGTCGGCTTCGCCTACCCCGAGGGCCCGCCCGTGCTGCACGGCATCGACCTGACGATCCCCGCGCGCACCTCGGTCGCGGTCGTCGGCGCCACCGGCTCGGGCAAGACGACGGTCGCGAAGCTCGTCGCGCGCCTCATGGACCCGACGACCGGCCAGGTGCTGCTCGACGGCGTGGACCTGCGCCGGATCCGGTCCGCGAGCCTGCGCGAGCGCGTCGTCATGGTGCCCCAGGAGGGCTTCCTGTTCGACGCGACCCTCGGGGAGAACCTGGCGTACGGCTGGCGCGGGGGCTCCGGGCCCGACGGCGTCGACGAGGTGCACCTGCTCACGGCGCTCGACGACCTCGGGCTGCGCGACTGGCTCGCGGAGCTCCCGCAGGGACTGGCCACGCCGGTCGGCCAGCGCGGGGAGTCCCTGTCGGCGGGGGAGCGCCAGCTCGTCGCGCTCGCCCGGGCCTACCTCGCGGGCGCCGACCTGCTCGTGCTCGACGAGGCGACGTCGGCCGTCGACCCCGCGACCGAGGTCCGCATCGCGCGCGCCCTCGACTCCCTGACGCACGGGCGCAGCACGATCACGATCGCGCACCGGCTCTCGACCGCCGAGGCGTCCGACCTCGTCGTCGTGGTGGACGCGGGGCGGGTCGTCGAGACCGGGTCGCACGCCGAGCTGCTCGCGCTCGGCGGCGTCTACGCGGGCATGCACGGCTCCTGGGTGGCCCAGACGCGCTGACCCGGACCACGCGTCCGCGAGCACGGCCGCTGCGGCGGCGGCGCACGGCGTCGTGGGAGGATTCCGGCGTGGTCGCCTCGTCCGCGCCGTCCGTCGGCGCCCCCGTCCCCCCGTCCGCGCTGGACCCGCAGGTCGCCGCGCGCCTGAGCCGTGACGGCGCGGGTCTCGTCGCGGCGGTCGTGCAGCAGCACGACACCGGCGACGTCCTCATGGTGGGCTGGATGGACGACGAGGCGCTCGCCCGCACGCTGACGTCGGGCCGCGTGACGTTCTGGAGCCGGTCGCGCCAGGAGTACTGGCGCAAGGGCGACACCTCCGGGCACGCGCAGTACGTGAAGTCCGTGAGCCTCGACTGCGACGGTGACGCCCTGCTCGTGCAGGTCGACCAGGTCGGCGCGGCCTGCCACACCGGGACCCGCACGTGCTTCGAGGCCGGCGGCCCGCTGCCCGCCGTCGTCGGCGTGCGGCCTGACACCACCCCGAGCACCGAAGGAGCGCGATGAGCACCGCCACGACCCCGCCCCCGGCACCTGCGGTCCAGGTCCCGTGGGGCTCGACGTGGCCGGTGCTCGAGGAGTTCCGCACGCTCGCCGCCGACCGGCGGGTCGTCCCCGTCGTGCGCCGCCTGCTCGCCGACGACGTCACGCCGGTGGGCCTCTACCGCACGCTCGCG
This sequence comes from Cellulomonas jepli, assembly GCF_047229345.1. Classification (NCBI taxonomy): domain Bacteria; kingdom Bacillati; phylum Actinomycetota; class Actinomycetes; order Micrococcales; family Cellulomonadaceae; genus Cellulomonas; species Cellulomonas jepli. Next base: position 10,857 of record NZ_JBFTER010000118.1, read on the forward strand.
CAGGGGCGCCCGGGCACGTTCGTGCTCGAGTCGGCCGAGTCCGACGGCACGTGGTCGCGCTACTCGTTCGTCGGGGTCCGCTCGCGGGCGACGCTGACGTCGCGCGACGGCCGTGCCGTGTGGACGGGCGACGTGCCCGTGGGCGTCCCGCTCGACGGCGCACCGCTCGACGTCCTCGCGGCGACGCTCGAGGTCCTGCGCACGCCCGCCGTCCCGGGTCTGCCGCCGCTCACCGGCGGGCTGGTCGGCGCGCTCGGCTGGGACATCGTCCGGCAGTGGGAGCCGACGCTGCCCGCCAAGGCGCCCGACGAGCTGGGCGTCCCCGAGCTCACGCTCTGCCTCGCGAGCGACCTCGCGGTCGTCGACCACGTCGACGGGTCGGTCTGGCTGGTCGCCAACGCGATCAACTTCGACGACACCGACGAGCGCGTCGACGAGGCCCACACCGACGCGGTCGCGCGCCTCGACGCGATGCAGGCCGCGCTGGCGACCCCGGCGCCCCCCGCGACCGCGGTGCTCGCCGACGTGCCCGAGCCCGAGCTCGAGTTCCGCTCGACGCGCGACGAGTTCGAGCAGGCGGTGCGCGTGGGGCAGGAGGCGATCCGCGACGGCGAGGTCTTCCAGATCGTCCTCTCGCAGCGCCTCGACCTCGACTGCCCGGCCGAGCCGATCGACGTCTACCGGGTGCTGCGGACGATCAACCCGAGCCCGTACATGTACTACCTGCAGCTGCAGGACGCCGACGGGGGCGACTTCGCGGTGGTCGGCTCGAGCCCCGAGACCCTCGTCAAGGTCACCGAGGGGCGCGTCGTGACGTTCCCCATCGCCGGGTCCCGGCCCCGCGCGGCGACGCCCGAGGCGGACCGGGAGCTCGGTGAGGAGCTGCTCGCCGACCCGAAGGAGCGGGCCGAGCACATCATGCTCGTCGACCTCTCCCGCAACGACCTCGTCAAGGTGTGCGAGCCGTCGAGCGTCGAGGTCGTCGAGTTCATGGCGGTCAAGCGCTTCAGCCACATCATGCACATCTGCTCGACGGTCGTCGGGCAGCTGCGTGCGGGGGCCACGGCGCTGCAGACCCTCACGGCGACGTTCCCTGCCGGCACGCTCTCGGGCGCCCCGAAGCCCCGGGCGATCGCCCTCATCGACGAGATCGAGCCCGCCCGCCGCGGGATCTACGGCGGCACCGTCGGGTACTTCGACCTCGCGGGCGACATGGACATGGCGATCGCGATCCGCACCGCGCTGATCCGCGACGGCCGGGCCTCCGTCCAGGCCGGCGGCGGCATCGTGGCCGACTCGGTGCCCGCGCTCGAGTACGAGGAGTCGCGCAACAAGGCCGCGGCTGCCGTCCGTGCCGTGCAGGTCGCGGCACGGCTGCGGCCGGCGACCGGTGGCTGACGTGGAGCCCCGCACGCCGGCGGGCACGGGGGACGAGGCGGGGTCCCGGCCGGGAGGCGCGCCCGACGGCGCCGTCCCCCCTGCCGCAGCACCTCCCGCGGCGACACCTTCCGCAGCAGCGCCTGCCGGGCCGCCGTCCGGCGCGCACGAACCGGAGGCGGCAGCACCTGCGGGGAAGCCGGGGGCGCGCCGCCGCGGCCGCACCGCGGGCCTGCTGGTCCTCGCGGCGCTCGCCACCGCCGCCTCGAGCGTGCCCGTCTGGCTGCACGCGACCGGCTCGAGCGCCGTCCGCGGCGAGGTCGACGTGCCCGTCACGGGCACCCAGGCCGCGCCGGCGGTGCTGGCCGCCGCCGTCGCTCTGCTCGCGGCCGCGGCCGCGGTCGGGCTCGTCGGCCGGGCCGGCCGGTGGGTCGTCGCCGCGGTCGTCGCGGCAGCCGGGGCGACCGTGGTCGTCTCCGCGCTCGCGGTGCTCGGGGACCCCGAGGGTGCCGCCCGCACGGTCGTCGCCGCGGTTACCGGCGTCGGTGTGCTCGCGGGTCCGGCGACCCCGACGCCCTGGCCCGTGGTCGCGGTCGGCGTCGGTGTCCTCGACCTGCTCGCCGCGGTCGCCGTCCTGGTGTGGTCGCGGCGCTGGGCGACGCCGACGAGTCGGTACGGGACCGCCGAGGGCGCGCGCGGCCGGGGTGCCGCAGCCCCGCCGGCCGACCCGGACGACGACCGCTCGGCGTGGGACGCGCTGAGCCGGGGCGACGACCCGACCTGACCGGCGCTCCCGCGCGCGCAGGCCCCGGGGCCCGTCCGGTCCCGTGCGTCACCCGGACGAGCGCCCCCGCACCTGGCCCGGGTGCGCGTCCAGCCTGCTCAGCAGCGGCGTTCCGCTAGGGTTGACCGCAGAAACACGATCGAAAGGCGCTGGCACATGGCCGAGCACTCCGTCGAACGCCGGCACACCGGCTCGACCCCCACCGGGACCCACTCCAACGAGGTCGCGTACCTCCCGCTGAGCACCCCTCCGACGAACCACGGCCACACCACCGCCGCCTGGACGCTCGTCGTCCTCGTCCTCGTCGGCTTCACGATCTCGGCGCTGGCCGTGACCTTCGCCGTCGTCTGGCTCTTCTGGGCCGGCCTCGGCGTGTGCCTGCTCGGCATCATCGCCGGCAAGGTGCTCCAGGCCATGGGCCACGGGCAGGGCGGGGCAGCGACCCTCGCGAAGCAGTCCGGCTCCGGGCACTGACACCCACGAGCCCGCGCACGACCCCCGACCCGGCGGACCTCCCGCCCGGCCCGACCCCTGGAGAGAGCGATGTCGACCCCGAACGAGCCGCAGGACCCGTACGCCGCCGGCAACCAGCCCGAGCAGCCGACGACCCCCGGCTCGCCCCAGTACCCCTCCGCCCCGCAGTACGGCACGCCGCAGGGCGGCGGCTACCCGCAGGCGCCGCAGTACGGCAACGCGCCGGCCTACGGTGGCGGCTACGGCGGGACCTACCCGAAGAACAACCTCGGGGTGTGGGCGCTCGTCCTCGGCATCGTCTCGTTCTTCCTCTGCTCGATCCTCACGGGCATCCCCGCGATCATCGTCGGCAACAAGGGCCGCAAGGCCGCCGCGGCCGGTGAGGCGAACAACGGCGGGCTCTCGCTCGCGGGCGTCATCCTCGGCTGGGTCTCGGTCGCGTTCGCCATCCTGACGCTCATCTGGCTCTTCGCGCTCGGCGGCTTCGCGGCGTACATGGAGAGCATCGACCAGCTCAGCACGAGCACCTACTGAGCGAGGACCTGCCGGTGCAGAGCACCGTCCGACCGCACGGCCCGGCGCTCCACGGAGCGCCGGGCCGTGCGTCGTCGTGGGGCGGAGGACGGCCCCGCGGCAGGGCGGTGCTCGGCCCCCTCGCCGTCGGGGGGCTCACGGCTGCGGCGGTGCTCGTCGTGGCGTCGGCGGACCCGCACCGGCCGGGGAGCTACGGGGTGTGCCCGGTGTACGCGCTCACGGGCATGCTGTGCGCCGGCTGCGGCGGGCTGCGCGCCACGTACGACCTCGCGCACGGCGACCTCGCCGGCGCGTGGGGGATGAACCCGCTGTGGGTCCTGCTCGTCCCCCTGCTGGCCGCCGCCTGGGGTGCGTGGCTCGCGCGGCGCTGGCGGGGCGTCCCGGACCGCGCACGGGGCTCGGGGAGCACGCCCGCTGGGGCGCGGACGACCCGGCTCGCGGCGCCCTGGGCCCTCCTCCTCGTCGTGCTCGTCTATTCGGTCGCGAGGAACGTCCCGGCGCTCGCTCCCTGGCTGGCGCCGTGACGAGCGGCGCCGAACCGAGGCAGGCCCCGCTCGGCGCGCCGCTAGAATCGCGGCGCACCGTCCGCGCCACCGTGAGGAACCATCATGACGACGCCCGCTGAGCCGACGCCCGACGAGCGGGCGACCGGGCCGGCGGCGCCGGCCGGGCCGTCGGGGTCCGCCCCGGACGCCGCCCCCGTGGACCTCTCGAAGCAGCGCGCGGCCGAGCAGCCG
>NZ_JBFTER010000119.1:0-14695 GCF_047229345.1 Cellulomonas jepli
GCGTCGTCCAGGTCGCGGCCGCCGACGGCGACGCCGTGCTGCCGTGGGCCGGGGCCGCGGTGTCGTTCGCGGGGGCCGGGCTCCTGGCCGCGGGCGTGCTCGGTGCCGACGGCATCTCGGCACGCCTCGCCCGCTCGACGTTCGGCTGGCGGCAGCCCGCCGTGGCGGTGCTCGCGGCACTCCTCGGCGTGGTCCCGGTGCTGTATTTCGCCTCGTGGGCGTGGCAGGCGCGTGAGGGCGACGCCGTGCGGCTCACCGCGCTCGACCGGCCCGTCGTGCCCGCGGTCGGTCAGCAGTCGCAGGCCGAGCCCGCCTCCGCGCGCGTGCTCGCGCTGACCGGCGACGCCGACGGCGTCCTCACCTGGCAGCTGCTGCGCGACGACGGCGCCCAGCTCGTCGAGGTCGCCGCGAGCGCGACCACGCGCACCGTGACCGGCCCGGTCGACGCCCCCCGGCTCGCCGAGCCCGACGACGCGACCGACGAGGTCCAGGACGTCGTCGCCCGCCTCGCCGGCGCGACGAGCGGGGACGTGTCCGGCGACCTCGCCGCGCTCGCGGTGGCCGACGTGCTGGTCCCCGCCGTGCCTGCCGCGCCCACCGGCGGCGCGGTCGACGCGGACGGGGACGACCGGGCCGCGCTCGAGCGTGCGCGCGCCGACCTCGTGGCCCGCCTCGACGCGACGGCGGGGCTCGAGCGCATCACCGAGAACCCCTCCGGTGCCATCTGGCGCGTCCAGCCGTCCGCCGCCACCCGCGGCGCCACCCCCGTCGAGGTCGTGCAGTCGTGGGCGCGGGTCGTGGCCCCCGGCGACGACCCGGCCGCGGGCGTCGCCGTCGCGTCGAACGGCAACGCGGTCGACACGCGCGTCGAGGCCGGGACGGGCGACCGGCTGCTCGTGCTCGCCGAGCGCGCGGACCCGGGCTGGCGCGCGACGCTCGACGGGCGCCCGCTGCGCGCGGTGACCGACGGCTGGCGGCAGACGTTCGAGCTCGGTGACGACGGCGGCCGCCTCGTCGTGGCGCACCGCGACCCGGAGCGGACCCCCTGGCTCGTGGCGCAGGGTGTCGTGCTGCTGCTCACGGTCCTGTTCGCGCTGCCCCTGCGTCGACGGAAGGCGGGCCGACGATGAGCACGCGCACCTGGCCGGGCCGGGTGGCCCGCGCCGTGACGGGCGCCGGGGTCCTGGTGCTCGCCGCCGGCGCCGTCCTGGGCGCCGACCGGCTCCCCGCACCCGCGCTCGTCGACGACGAGCCCACGGTGGTCGAGGTCGCGCCGCCGCGCAGCACCCTCGTGTGCCCGGGCCCGCTGATCCTGCCCGACGACACCGGCGCCGGGGACTCGGCGTTCGACCCGACCCCCGTCGACCCCGTCGAGCGTGTCGACGCGCTCACCGTCGCGGCCCCGGGCGGTGCTGCGGCGGCGGGCGTGGTCGCCGAGCTCGGCAGCGGCGACGCCGCCGGGGAGCTCGAGCCGGGGGGACCGGCCGCCGTGGTCGGGGTGCCGGACCCGGGCGCCCCGCTCGTCGTGCGCGCCGAGCCCGTCGACGGGGAGCCGGCCCGGGTCGCGGCGAGCGCGTCGGGCCTCGTGACCGCGGGCGACCTGCGCGGCCTGTCCGCCGCGACGTGCCAGCGGCCCGGCGTCGACCTGTGGCTCGTCGGCGGCAGCACGGCGCTCGAGAGCTCCGCGTCGCTCGTGCTCACCAACCCCGGGACGACGGCGAGCGACGTCGACGTCGAGCTGTGGGGCCCGTCGGGTCGCGTCGAGCTCGCGGGCGGCGCCCGGCAGGTCGTCGCGCCGGGTGCCGAGCGCGTGCTCGCGCTGCCGGCGGTCGCGGCCGAGCAGCGTCGCGTCGTCGTGCACGTCGTCGCCTCCGGGGGGTCCGTCACCGCGCACCTCCAGGACTCGCGGCTCAGCGGCTTCACGCCCGCCGGCACGGACCTGGTGGTTCCCGGGCAGCCGCCCGCGGCACGCCAGGTCGTGCCCGGGGTCTCGGTGCTGGCCTCCGCGGTCGGCGACGAGAGCCAGGCGGTGCTCCGCCTGCTCGCACCGGGCACGGAGGCCGCCTCGGTGCGGCTGTCGATGCTCGGCGCGGACGGGGTGACCGCGCTGCCGGGGACGGACGCGATCGAGCTCGCCCCGGGCGAGGTGACCGACGTGCCCCTCGGCGGGCTCCCGGCGGGCTCCTGGACGGCCGTGGTCGACGCCGACGTGCCGGTCGTGGCCGCCGCGATGACGACACGCCCCGGGCAGCCCGGCGAGCTCGACGACACCCCGGTGCTCGAGCGCGCGTGGTCGGCCGCGAGCGCACCCGGCGACGGCGGGCTCGTGGCGGTGCCGGAGGGCGTCTCCGCGACCGTGGTCGTCACCGCGCTCGCGGACGGCGACGACCCCGCGGACGGGCGACCCGTCGAGGGGGTCCTGCGGACGTTCGACGGCGACGGCGACCCGCTGCCGGAGCAGGACGTGACCCTCGAGCCGGGCCGGACCCTCGAGGTCCCCGTCGCGCCCGAGGCGGCCGGCATCGAGCTCGCGGTCGACACCGACGAGGGCGGGACGGTCCAGGCCGCGTGGGCCGTGGTGCTCACCTCCGAGAACCCCGACGGGACGCTGCTCTCGGTGCTGCTGCCCACGGCCGACGCCCCGACGGGCTCGCAGGTCCGGGTCCGGGCCGCGACCCGGCTGGGCCTCGGCTGAGCCGCACCCCGTCCGGCTGAGCCGCACCCCGTCCGGCTGAGCCGCACCCCGTCCGGCTGAGCCGCAATCCGTCCGGCTGAGCCGCAGCGCTCCCGGCCCCGGACCGCCGCGGAGCCCGCCGTGCCGCCGCGGGTGCGCTCAGCGCGCCGCGCGCAGCTCCAGGAGCTCTCGGGCCTTGAGCCCCACGCGGACCGCGACCCGCACCGGCCACTGGTACCAGCGGTGGTAGCGGCGCGTGAGGTAGCGGGCGGCGCTGCGGTGGTGCGCCGAGATCATCGTCGCGGGCCGTGCGCGCCACGACGTCCCGCCCACGTGCGTCACGCGGGCGCCCGGGACGTAGACGTTGTGCCACCCGGCGAGGCCGAGCCGCTCGCCGAGGTCGAGGTCCTCGAAGAACATGAAGTACGACGTGTCGAAGCCGCCGACGGCCTCGAAGGCCTCGCGCCGCAGGAGCAGGCAGGCGCCCGAGAGCCAGCCCGCGACGCGCTCGTCGCCCACCGCCTCCTGGCGGCGCTGGTACGCCTGCGTCCACGGGTTCGAGGGCCACACCCGGGCGAACACCGCGTGACCGGCGCCCTGCGTGAGGGACGGGAGCTCGCGCGCCGAGGGGTAGACGCTGCCGTCCAGGTTGAGCAGCGCCGGGCCGAACGCGCCCGCGCCCTCGTGCCGCCCGGCCGCGTCCACGAGCGCGTCGAGGGAGCCGGGCTCCCACACCAGGTCGGAGTTCGCGACGACGAGCCACCGCTGGGCGGCTCCCGAGGCCCCGGCGTTCGCGCCGCCCCCGTAGCCGAGGTTGGACCCCGGGACGACGACGCGGGCCCCGTGCCGCTCGGCTACCTCGCGGGTGGTGGTGTGGTCGGTGCCGTTGTCGACGAGGACGAGCTCGACGGGTGCGGTCGTCGCGCGGGCGAGCGACGCGGCGAAGTCCTCGAGCTCGTCGCCGGGGTGGTACACGACGCAGACGACCCGGAAGCCGGCGGTGGTCGCTCCGGCGGCGTCGGCACGCGTGTCGGCTCCGGGGGCAGGACGGGGGGCGGTGGGGTCGTCGGCGCTCATCGACGACACAGGCTAGTGCCCGTCGCCGTACTCCGGATCGACGTCCTCCGGCGTCTTCCCGAGCAGGTGCGCGACCTGCTCGACGACCACGTCCCGCACGAGCTCCCCGAGGTCGGCGACGTCGAGCGCGCGCGACTCGACGGGCCGGCGGTACACGACGATGCGTGCCGGGAGCCCGGCGTCCGCGGGGAAGTACCGGCCGAGCGGCACGCCGCCCCGCTCCCAGGGAGCCGGGTTCGACGGCGGGAAGTCCTCGACCGCGAACTCGGTGCCGTCGAGCTGGCGGGCCCACCGCTTCTCCAGCCGCTCGACCGAGTCGAGCACGAGCTCGTCGAAGCGCTGCGCGCGCGTGCGGTAGCCGGGCACGTCGGTCGGCAGCAGGGGGCCGCGCAGCCCGCGTCCGCGGCGGTCGCGGCGCCGGACGGGGGCCGGGTCGGGGGCCCGGCCACGGGCGAGGGAGCTCACGCTCGCACTGTAGCGGCGTGGGAGTGCCGGGCGCGGGCCCCGCGGCGGTACGGTCTGCCCTGTGAGATCCGTCCGGCAGTGTTCGCGCACGGCGTGCGGCCGTGCTGCCGTCGCCACCCTGACCTACGTGTACGCGGACTCGACCGCGGTGCTCGGGCCCCTCGCGGGCTACGCCGAGCCGCACTCGTACGACCTGTGCGTCGAGCACGCGGGGCGGCTGACCGCGCCGCGCGGGTGGGAGGTCGTGCGCCTGACGCCCGAGTTCGTCGAGACCGGTCCCAGCCAGGACGACCTGCTCGCGCTCGCGGACGCGGTGCGCGAGGCGGGCCGGCCCCGCACGGGTGCGCTGCCGGTGGTGACCGAGCCGGCGTCACGCCTGGCCCCGCCCCCGGCGGCGGAGTCCACCGCGCCGCGGCGAGGCCACCTGCGTATCCTGCGCGACGAGGGCTGACGGGCTCCGGGGGGAGACAGCATGGGACAGGGCGACACGCCCCGGCGCGGGCGAGGACGTGCGAGCGAGGAGCCGGCGCCGCTCGGTTCGCTGAGCCGCGGTGAGCCGTCGGTGCCGCGCGGGACCGAGACGTGCGCGTCGTGCGGGTCGGAGTCGCTGACCCGGCTGAGCATGGTGCTGGGCGACGGGACGGCGGTGGTCTTCGTCTCGTGCCACCGCTGCGAGCACAAGGGCTGGTACCCGACCGACGGCGACGGGACTCCGCTGACCCGCGACGAGGTGCTCGCGCGGAGCGGCAAGAAGGCCTGAGCCCCGCCGTCCCCGTCCGTCCCGTCCGTGCCGCGGCGGTCCTGCCGGACCCCCGCGCACGGCCGGTCGGTAGACTCCCGGACGTGCCTGAGCCGCGTGAGGTCGACCGTCCCGTCCCGGTCGAGGGGCGCGCGACGTCGCCGGGGCAGGGCCGGGAGAGCGGTCCCGACGAGTGGCTGCGCGAGGTCGTCGGCGGGGACCTCGCCCGCCCCGTGACCGTCGTCGTCGACGCCGCGCACGGCTCGGCCGGCCGGGCGGTGCGCGGGCTGGCGCGGGGCCACGACAGCCCTCTGACCCTGGTCCTCCTGCGCGGCGACGACGAGCCTGGCGGCGCACCCGCCCCCACGTCCGGCGACCTCCGCGATGCCGGGCTGCGCACCCGGGCCGACGCCGCGGCGTCGACGGCCGACCTGCGCGCCGCCGTCCTGGAGCACGGCGCGGACCTGGGGCTCGCGCTGGACCCGACGGGCTGCGCGCTGACGGTGCTCGACGAGACCGGTCAGCCGGTCGACGAGGGCGTCGTCGCGGTGGTCCTCGGGCTGCGCACGGTCGCCCGCGAGCTCGAGGCCGGGCGCACACCCACCGTCGTGCACGACGTCCTCGCCTCCCGCGTCCTCGACGACCTCGTGGGCGGTGCGGGGGCCGACCTCGTCCGGGTGCGCGTGGGGCGGACGGCCCTCGTGGACGCGGTCGCGCAGCACGGAGCCGCGCTGGGGGTCGGGCACGGCGGGGTGCTCGTCGTCGGCTCCGCCGGTGCGCCGGACGGCGTGGGCCGCGGTCCGGCGGACTCCCCGGCCGGGCCGGCTCTCCTCGCGGGCCTGCACGTCGTGGCGGCGCTCGCGGGCCAGCCGCACGCGATGTCGGTGCTCGCCGAGCTCTACCAGCCGTACGTCTCGACGGGCGTCCTCGTCGTGGACACCCCGGACGCCGCCGCGGCCCTCGAGCGCGTGCACGACGCGTACGTCGCCCGGCAGGGCGCGGGTCCCGTCGAGGCCGACCCGCTCGACGGGCTCACGGTCTCGCACTGGGACCAGATGCCGCAGTGGTGGTTCTCGCTGCGCGCGTCGGACGCCGGGAACCGGGTCGGGCTGCTCGTCGAGGCCGCCGACGAGGACATCGTCGAGAAGGTGCGGGACGACGTGCTCGCGCTCGTGCGGGAGGATCGGTGACATGACCGAGAACACCGCCCCCACCACCCCGACGCTCGAGCCCTGGATCCGGGAGATCCTGCGGTGCCCGGTCACGCACGCGCCGCTGGTCGACGGGCACGGGCCCGACGGCGAGCCCGAGCTGCACTCGACCGACCCGGAGAACCCGCTCGCGTACCCGGTGCGGGACGGCATCCCGGTCCTGCTCGCGGACGACGCCCGCCCGCTGCGCGACGCCTGAGCGCCCCGGAACCGGGACCACGCCGGCCCGGCGCGGTGGGCCGGCGGGGGAGCGCCCCGCGGGTCAGGACTCCGTGAGCCGTCCGTCCGCGACGGACCACCGGCGGGTCACCCGCACGGCGTCCAGCATGCGGCGGTCGTGCGTCACGAGCAGCAACGTGCCCGTGTACGACTCGAGGGCCTCCTCGAGCTGCTCGATCGCCGGCAGGTCGAGGTGGTTCGTCGGCTCGTCGAGCACGAGCAGGTTGACGCCGCGGGCCTGCAGCAGCGCGAGCGCCGCGCGCGTGCGCTCCCCGGGGGACAGGCTCACGACGGGACGCGTGACGTGCGCCGCGCGCAGCCCGAACTTCGCGAGCAGCGTGCGGACGTCGGCGTCCGGCCAGTCGGGGACCTCCCGGGCGAACGCCTCGACGAGCGGCACCGGCTCCGCGCCGGGCCCGTCCGCGCCGAGCGCGGCGCGCGCCTGGTCGACCTCGCCGACCGCGACGCTCGACCCGAGCGACGACGAGCCGGCGGCGAGCGGCGCGCGGCCGAGCAGCGCGCGCAGGAGGGTCGTCTTGCCGGCGCCGTTCGCCCCCGTCACCGCGATGCGGTCACCCGCGTCGACCTGCACGTCGAGCGGCCCGAGCACGAAGCCGGGGCCGCGCTCGGAGGCACCCAGCTCGACGACCGCACCGCGCAGCACGGCCGCGACGCTCGACCCGCGCGGGGCGGCCGCGATCTCGTAGCGCAGCTCCCACTCCTTGCGGGGCTCGGCGACCTCCTCGAGGCGCTCGATCATGCGGTCGGTCTGACGCGCCTTGGCCGCCTGCTTCTCCGAGCCCTCGCGGTGGTGGTGCTTGATGTGCTTGTCGGGGTCGCTCGACTTCCGGATCGAGTTGCGGACGCCCTTCTCCATCCAGCCGCGCTGCGTGCGCCCGCGCTCCTCGAGCGACGAGCGCCGGTCCGCGTACTGCTCGTACGCCTCGCGCGCGTGCCGCCGTGCCGTGGCCCGCTCCTCGAGGTACGCGTCGTAGCCCCCGCCGTACACCGCGACCGGCTGCTGCGCGAGGTCGAGCTCGACGACGCCCGTGACGCACCGGGCGAGGAACTCGCGGTCGTGGCTCACCACGACGACGCCCGCACGCTGCGACCGGACGAAGGTCTCGAGCCGCGCGAGCCCGTCGAGGTCGAGGTCGTTCGTGGGCTCGTCGAGCAGCAGCACGTCGAAGCGCGAGAGCAGGAGCGCCGCCAGGCCGACGCGTGCGGCCTGGCCGCCCGAGAGGCCCGTCATCGGGTGCCCGGGGTCCACCGTGAGGCCGAGGTCGGCGAGCACCTGGCCGGTGCGCTCGTCGAGGTCGGCGGCCCCGACCGCCATCCAGCGGTCGAACGCGAGCGCGTACGCGTCGTCGCCACCCGGCACGCCGTCGGCGAGGGCCTGAGCCCCCGCGTCGAGCGCGTCCTGGGCGGCGGTGACCCCCGTGCGGCGGGCGAGGTGCTGGGCGACCGACTCACCGGCCCTCCGCTCGGGCTCCTGCGGGAGCCAGCCGACGAGCGCGTGCGCGGGGGACAGCGTCACCGACCCGGCCTCCGGGGTCGCGACACCCGCGAGCAGGCGCAGGAGCGTGGACTTCCCGGCGCCGTTCGCCCCGACGAGCCCGAGCACGTCGCCCGGCGAGACGACGAGGTCGAGACCGGAGAACAGGGTGCGATCGGCGTGCGCGGCGGCGAGGCCGCGGGCGACGAGGGTGGCGGTCACCCCGAGATTGTCCCCCGTCCGGGGCGCGCGCCGGTCCTCCGGGCGGTGCGGGGGCCGCGGGGCTGGGCAGCGGCGGCGGCGTCCGGCACGATCGCTGCATGGGGGACGGGGGAGCGGGGGCGGGGACCGGCGACCGACGAGCGGCCGCGGGACCGCGTCACCGGCGAGCCGGCTCCTCAGTCGTGCTCCCTGCCGTCCTCCTGGTGACGCTCGCGCTCGGCGGGTGCGTCGGCGGCGCCTCCGGCGGGGCGCGCGCCCCAACCACGAGCGCCCCGGTGACGGGCAGCCCCAACCTCGGTGCCACCCCGACGCCGGGCGGGGCCACCACGCCCCCGACCACGCCCCCGGCACCGCCTCCCGAGCCGCCGCCGACGGTCCCGCCGGAGCCTCCCGCGCCGCAGTTCGCCGCGACGGTGAGCGAGGTCGGCCCCGACCTCGCGGCGCGCATGGCCCCGTCGTGGCGCCCGGGCTGCCCCGTGCCGCTCGAGGACCTGCGTCATCTCACGCTCACGCACCACGACTTCGAGGGCGGCGTCGTCACCGGCGAGCTCGTGGTGCACGCGGACGTCGCCGAGGGCGTCGTCGGCGTCTTCCGGACGCTGTTCGAGGCCGGGTACCCGATCCGGTCGATGCGCCTGGTCGACGACTTCGGGGGCAGCGACGACGCGTCGATGGCCGCGGACAACACGTCGGCGTTCAACTGCCGGGCGATCACGCGCGGCACCGGCTGGTCCGAGCACGCCTACGGCCGTGCGCTCGACCTGAACCCCCGCGAGAACCCGTACGTGCGCGGGACGCTCGTGCTGCCGCCCGAGGGCGCGCCGTACGCGGACCGCCCCGACCTGCCCGGCGTCGTGCACGCGGGCGACGTGGTCGTCACGGCGTTCGCCGCGGCGGGGTGGCGGTGGGGCGGGGACTGGACGTCACCGGTCGACTACCAGCACTTCTCGGTGACCGGGCGCTGAGAGGGCGGCGCTCTCAGTCCACCGGGTCCGGGACGCCGTGCGGCAGGCGCGCCAGCAGCGCGCTCTCCTCCGCCGCCCGCTGCGCCGTGCGCTGCCCGGCGGCGTGCTCGCGCGCACGCCGCTCGGCGAGCACCGCGGCGAGGAAGTACTCGGGGTGCGTCCCCACGGGCGGCAGCGGAGCGACGTACCGGCCGACCTCCGCCGCGAGCTGCGTCCCGAGCTGCACGCGCGAGGCGGGATGCAGCGTCCCGGTGCGCGCGAGGAACTGGCGGACCGAGAGCGCGAGCCCGTCGGGCAGGCGCCGCACGTCCGCCGAGTGCGCCCACGCGGCGAGGTGCGGCGGCATCGCGACGGCCGTGCGCGCGGGGGCCTTGCCGCGGACCCGCACCGCGTACGTCCCCGCGAGCACGTCACCGACGCGCTTGCCCTGCGGGTGGACGATCGAGCAGATCAGCGCGACCGAGCCGAACGTGAGCCAGAGCTCGCCGACGCCGACGAGCGCGCGGATCAGCGCCTGCCGGAACCGCACCGGCCCGCCGTCGTCCCGCACGATGCGGATGCCGGCGACGACCTTGCCGAGCGACCGGCCGCGGGTCAGTGTCTCGACGGTCGTCGGGACGACGACCGTGACCGTCGCGAGCGTCGCGATGAGGGCGATGCGCACGAACGCCTCGCTCGGGGTGAAGGACGTCTGGCCGACGATGATCAGCACGAGGACGGCGGCGACCCCGAGCGCCGCGACGTCGACGATCGACGCGAGCACGCGTGACGCGAACGACGTGGGGCGCGCGTCGAGCAGCACGCCCTCGCCCGTGACGATGCCGTCGCTCATCCCGCGTCCCCTCCTCGACCCGTGCCCATCCTGTGGCAGGGTAACCGGCGTGGACCTCGACGCCTTCACCGCGGTGCGCAGCCCCTCCTGGGCGCGCCTCGACGAGCTGACGCGCCGCCGTCGCCTCACGGGCGCCGAGGCCGACGAGATCGTCCGCCTGTACCAGGCGGTGGCGACCGACCTGTCGACCGTCCGGTCGAGCGCACCCGACCCCGAGGTGGTCACCCGGCTCTCGCAGCTGCTGGCCCGGGCCCGCTCGCTGATCGCCGGCGCGCACGAGCCCGCGTGGCGTGACGCGGCCCGGTTCCTCGTCGTGTCGCTGCCCGCCGCGCTCTACCGCATCCGCTGGTGGACGCACGCGGTCACGTTCGCGTGCGTGGCGCTCGCCGTGGTGGCGGGCGTGTGGGTCGCGACGCAGCCCGACGCGCTCGCGGCGATGGGTACGCCCAGCGAGCGCACGGAGTACGTCGAGAACGCGTTCGCGTCGTACTACGACCCGGGCGCGGGGTTCGCCGCGATGGTGTGGACCAACAACGCGTGGATCGCGGCGCAGGCCGTCGCGCTCGGCATCAGCGGCATCTGGCCCGTGTGGATGCTCCTGCAGAACGCCGTCAACGTCGGGGCGACCGGCGGCATGATGGCCGAGCACGGCAGCCTCGACGTGTTCCTCCAGCTCATCGCCCCCCACGGGCTCATGGAGCTGACCGCGATCTTCGTCGCCGGGGCGGCCGGGCTGCGGCTGTTCTGGACGTGGGTCGAGCCGGGTCCCCGCACCCGCACCCGCGCGCTCGCGGAGGAGGGGCGGGCGCTGTTCACCGTCGCGCTCGGGCTCGTGGGCGTCCTCGCGGTCTCGGGGCTCGTCGAGGGCTTCGTGACCGGCTCCGGGCTCCCGTGGTGGCTCAAGATCGCCATCGGGGCCGTGGTGCTCGCGGCGTTCTGGGTCTACGTCTACGTGCTGGGCCGCCGCGCGGTCGCGAGCCACGAGACCGGTGACCTGACCGCCGACGAGGCGGGCTACGCGGTCGCGGTCGCCGACTGACCGCCGGGCCGTCCGTCAGGCGAGCGCGACCCGGTGCTCCGCGGCGTCGTCCGCGACGAAGCGGACGAGTCCCTCCGCCTCGGCGACCAGCTCGGCGCGGGTCGCGGCGTCCACGGGTGCGAGGGGACGCACGGTGAGGGTCGCGAGCTCGCGTCGCGCGCGCACGCCGCCCGGGTCGAGCCGCTCGCGCGTGACCGCCCACGTGCCGGCCACCCGCCCGTCCACGAGCACGGTGCCCGGCGCCATGCCGTTCCTCGTCGCGAGCGCGCGCCGGTGCTCCTCCGAGACGACCCGGGTCCGGTCGGCGTGCGAGAGCGTGAGGTTGTCGAAGTCGGCGAGGAACCGGACCGGTGCAGGGGTCGACGGGTCCGGCCGCGGGGCGTCGGGCAGGTCGACGAGCTCCCTGCCCGACGCCGAGCCCGGTCCCGGCTCCGCCCGGAAGGTCACGAGCCGGGGGCGCAGACGGTCGACGACCTCCTTCAGGCCGCCGAGCCCCGACCAGGTCTGCACGTCCGCGACGCTCGCCGGGCCGAACGCCCCCAGGTAGCGCAGCGCGAGCCGCTCGAGCTCGGCCGCGCGCACGTCCGGGTCCGTGAGGTCCGGGGCGCTCGCCGCGCGGTCGTCGCCGAACCAGGCCCGCGTCGTCGTCCACGTCGTCGCACCGGACCGGCCCCACACCCCGCGCGGCGGGACCTGGACGAGCGGGAGCGTGCCACGCGCACCGTAGGCGAGGCTCCCGGGCGCGACGTCCGGCCAGCGCTCCGCGAGCAGCCGACCGAGCTCCGTCGACGGTCGCGGCTCGGCCTCGACGAGGGTCCGGGCCGCCTCGGTGAGCTCCGCGAGGTCGAGGGTCCGCAGCGCGGTGCCGTGCAGGACGTTCTGGCGCAGGTCACGCTCGTACAGCGGGGCCGTGAGGCCGGGCAGGACCAGCGCGTCCTCGGCGGTCACGAGGTGGATGGTGCCGCGCATGACCGCGATGCGGGCGACCCGGCGGTCCAGCAGCGCCTCGGACAGCTCGCCGTGCCGGAAGCCCACGAGCCGCGACCACAGCGTCGTGTACGGCGAGCGCGGCAGCTGAGCCTGGAGCCCCACGAGGTGGTCGACGAGCGCGACCGCGGGCAGCTCCGCGCGCGTCAGGAGGTGCTGGCGGGCGAGCAGCGCGCGGTTGAGGGCCGCGCGCGTGAGCAGCGGGGCGATCGCTCCCGCTGCGGCGCCGGGCGTGCGTCGGCTGGCCACGCCGTGACGCTACCGGCCGGCCCCCGGTCGTGGGGGCGGACGGCCCGTCGACCGGCCTCGGCCCGACGGGGTGCCGGCGTCGGCGTCGCACCGTCCGGCGCGCCGGGTGCGCGGCGCCGACCCGGTCAGAGCCGCCCGGCCGCCTTCAGCGCGATGTACGTGTCCGCGAGGCGCGGCGCGAGGTCGTCGGGCAGCGCGTCGACGACCTCGATCCCACGCCGGCGGAGCCGGGCCGCGACGGCGGTCCGCTCGAGCTCCACGCGCTCGGCGGCGGCCGCGTCGAACACCGCGGCGACGTCCGCGCGTCCCGTCCGCAGCTCCTCGACCTCGGGGTCGCGCACCGACGCGAGCACGACCTGGTGCCGCTCGGCGAGGCTCCCCACGACCCCGAGGAGCCCCTGCTCGACCGCGGCGGGCTCGAGGGCCGAGAGGAGCACGAGCAGCGAGCGCTGGGTCAGGCGCTCGCGCACCTGACCCACCACGCCCGGCCAGTCGGTCTCGACGAGCGTGGGCTCGACGCGGGCGAGCGCGTCGGCGATCGCGGGCATGAGCCGGGCCCCGCTCGCGCCGACGACCCGCGCGCGGACCTTGCGGTCGTACGCGAGGAGCTCGACGTGGTCGCCCGCCTTCGACGCGAGCGCGGCGAGCAGCAGCGCCGCCTCGATCGACGCGTCGAGGCGCGGGGCGTCGAGCGTGCGCGCGGCCGAGGTCCGCGACGTGTCCAGCACGATCAGGACGCGCCGGTCCCGCTCGGGGCGCCACGTCCGGACCACGACGTCGGCGCGCCGGGCGGTCGCGCGCCAGTCGATGGACCGGACGTCGTCGCCGATCACGTACTCGCGCAGCGAGTCGAACTCGGTGCCCTGCCCCCGCACCTGCACGGCCGCGCGCCCGTCCAGCTCGCGCAGGCGCGCCAGGCGGCTCGGGAGGTGCCGGCGCGACGCGAACTCCGGCAGGACCCGCAGCACGCCCGGGACGTCGAGCGACGCCTGGCGGCCGGCGAGCCCCAGCGGCCCGACGGTGCGGATCGTCACCCGGTCGGCGTGCCGGTCCCCGCGGCGCGTCGGCACGAGGGTCGTCGTCAGGCGCCGGCCGTCGCCGGGCGGCACGTCGACGGTGTGCCGGTTGCCCTGCGCGCCCGCCGACGGCTGCCACGCGTCACGCACCGTCGCGCGCAGCCGCCGCGTCCCGACGTTGCGGACCGTGAGCACCGAACGGACCTGGTCGGTGAGCCGCACCGAGGCGGGCACGCTGCGCTGCACCGCGACGAGCCGCGGCGAGGCGGCCAGCGCGGCGTCGAGGACGCACGCGAGCACGACCACGAGCGTCCACAGCAGCACCGTCCCACGGACGGGCACGACGAGGACCGCCACGACGCCGAGCGCCGTGAGCGCGACGGCCCGCCAGGTGATCGCCACGCGGCCGGCTCAGCGGGGGACGGGGACGGCGGCCAGCACGGTGTCGAGCACGCTCTCCGTCGTGACGCCCTCGAGCTCGGCCTCGGCGCGCAG
The DNA here is from genome assembly GCF_047229345.1 of Cellulomonas jepli. Classification (NCBI taxonomy): domain Bacteria; kingdom Bacillati; phylum Actinomycetota; class Actinomycetes; order Micrococcales; family Cellulomonadaceae; genus Cellulomonas; species Cellulomonas jepli. The sequence goes on from NZ_JBFTER010000119.1 coordinate 13,686, forward strand.
CTGCACGCGGTGCCGCAGCGTCGGGTGGGCGAGCGCCTTCACGTCGTCCGGCGTGACGTACCCGCGCCCGGACAGCCACGCCCACGCGCGCGACGTCGCGAGCAGCGCGGTCGCGCCGCGCGGGGACACCCCGAGCGCGAGCGACGGGGACTGCCGCGTCGCCCGGCACACGTCGACCGCGTACCCGAGCACCTCGCGCGAGACCTGCACGCGGGCGACCTCGTCGCGTGCCCGGCCGAGGACCGCGACCCCGGCGACCGGCCGGACACCCGCCCCGGCGAGGTCACGCGGGTCGAAGCCGGAGGCGTGCCGCTGGAGGACCTCGATCTCCTGGTCGCGCTCCGGGAGGGGGAGCGTCAGCTTGAGCAGGAACCGGTCGAGCTGGGCCTCGGGCAGCTGGTACGTGCCCTCGTACTCGACCGGGTTCTGGGTCGCGATGACCAGGAACGGGTCGGGGAGGCGGCGCGGGGTGCCGTCGACCGACACCTGGCGCTCCTCCATGGCCTCGAGCAGCGACGCCTGGGTCTTGGGCGGCGTGCGGTTGATCTCGTCGGCGAGCAGCAGGTTGGTGAACACCGGGCCCTGCCGGAACGAGAACTCCGCGGTGCGCGCGTCGTACACGAGCGAGCCCGTGACGTCGCCGGGCATGAGGTCGGGCGTGAACTGCACGCGCTTGGTGTCGAGGTCGAGCGCAGCCGAGAGGGTGCGCACGAGCAGGGTCTTCGCGACGCCCGGCACACCCTCGAGCAGCACGTGGCCGCGGCACAGCAGCGCGATGAGCAGGCCCGTGACGGCGGCGTCCTGCCCGACGACGGCCTTCGCGACCTCGGTGCGGACGGCCGCGAGGGCCGAGCGCAGCTCGGGGGACGGCCCCGCCGGGGCTGCCTGCACGGGCGGGGCGTGCTGGGGCTGGTGCTGCGGGGCGGGCCCCGCGGCGTGCTGCGGCTGCGGGGCGGGCGCGGCGGCCTGGTGCTTCTGCAGGTCCGGCCCGGCGGCGTGCGGCTGCGGCG